>BQIY01000391.1 GCA_021604265.1 Nitrospirales bacterium | reverse complement strand
CGGCCTTCTTCCAGCAGATATTGCCGTACAACAAGTCGAAGAAGTAACAGACACCTTTCATGCCCGCTACAGCGCCACCGGGAAAATCTACGAGTATCGCATCGCACAGACTCCGCATCGCTCGGCCCTCGAACGATATCGCCTCTGGCATATATCGAAAACGCTAGATCTGAAGGCTATGCATGAAGCAGGAACATTCCTGGTAGGCACTCATGATTTTTCATCATTTCAAAATTCTCCGACTGATACAAAAAATCCCGTCTGCACAGTCACGTCATTCACATTGAAGCAAGAAAACACACTCATCCGCATTCAAATCCAAGCCAACCGGTTCCTGAAACAAATGGTCCGGTCCATAGTCGGCACCATCGTGGAAGTGGGCTTAGGGAAGCGTCACTCAAGTGATATGAAGCAAATTCTCGAGGCTGTTGACCGCCGCGCGGCAGGAAAAACCGCCCCTCCTCATGGACTGTATCTTGTTAAAGTGTTGTATGAATAGAAGAGTCCTTAGTCGTCTCTATCCGAATCGCCTCAGTTGACACAAGAATGCGCATAGATTCATCTGAAAATTGAACAGGAGGAATAGAATGAAATACGATAAAGAAGAAGAAAAAATCATTGATGCCTATGAAGCTGGGAAGATGAACCTGACACGACCTTCAAAAAGAGAAATCGCAGCTATGCAAGCCACTGCTGACAAGACGTTCAGGAAAGATAAACGAATTACGATACGCCTGTACGATCATGATTACAAAGGAATTCAGAAGAAGGCCATGGAAATGGGCATCCCGTATCAAACACTCATTTCCGGTGTCATCCATCGTTATATCGAAGGTGATTTAACATCAAAATAAAATAACGACATAAATTCTCTGCTCACCATTAAACCAATCATAGCGAATCCATGCATTATTAATTGAACGAACTAAAAATCTAATGCATTGCTTCGCATAGCGATGCATCTCTACGCACTCACCACTTTCGATCAAACCTGAATGGCCTCTTAGTCAATTCATTCATGCAGAACTGCTAGGCGAGACAACTCCCTAAACCATCATACAGCAGAACATCCAGAGAAAAGCGTGTAGGGTTTGAGAATCATGAAAAAATCATCTTGACCCCTTCTATTTTTTGCGTTTCCGCTGCGTCGACTGCTATGTAAGCAAATCCGTGATGATGCTGACAATAGTGGCTAATCCGACGACAGCGGCAACGGCGAAGGAAGCCCATGTGGCTAATCGTTGAGAACGCTGGAGCTTGAGCATCTCATCTTCAATATAACTTCTATCAAGGGCATGATATTCGCGGAACAGCCGTTCTGCCTCATCCTTCGCGAATTGGAGACGATACTCATCATTACGACGTTCTTCGGGATCTCCGTAACCAGAGCCAGGTTGAAATAGTTCGGCGCCCAAATGCGATACGTTCTGACTAGCGGCTAGCCATTGCGAACGAGCCTTATCCACGGGATTAGTTTCTGATTGGGAGATGATTTTCTCTGATCCTTCCATATCCAGATTTATCTGATAGTGCCTAACAAGTTCGCATCAAGATTCTTGATATTATCTCATCGAACTGACAAGGACAATTCTTCTCCTAGATTATTGCTTTATCTTGCACTTTTGATTTTGTGTGCATCACACCAGCACAAGAAAGCAAATGTCTCACATTTAACGACTCTTGAAAAGCATTGCTTTTTCACTCATAATTAATGCAATAATTAAATAAATAATGTTTACTTTTTGAACGTCGGAGGTCATGCCATGCCGAATATTGATTTGGGTGATCCATATGAAGCGTATGTGAAAGGTCTAATTCACACTGGCCTCTATAGTACATATGCGGAAGTCGTCAAGGATGCACTTCGTATGCATATGAACAGTAAAACAAACGCAAAGCACATGACGGCAATCAATGCGGCCATAGCGGAAAGCGAAGCCGACATTAAAGCTGGACGTGTCAAAACATATAGCCCTAGATTGATTGACCAATTGACGGATGAAGTTTTACTCGACCATGGATCTTCTTACTAATACGCAAAACCCGAGAACTTAATTCGCTAGAACTTTTCTCTGATTGCTCCTTGCCAATCTCACAATTCCCTCACTGTTACCATAAATAGCTCTATAGAAACGCCACGATTTATTGCCGGTCCAATGTATTGGCTATAGTCTTTTAACTTTTTCTCAGTACCTATGCTCCGACGCCTGCAGGCCAGTCCTCTGAGTGAACACCTCTCATAGTGGGCGGGGCTTGTTTGAGCGCAGCGAGTTGGCCTGCCCCACAAAGGGTGTTCAGCTCATCCGACAAGTCTGGCCTGGGCGTCACTGGTTTTGGGCCCTTTTGCCGAAACAAAAGGGCCTCGGCCGCCGGGACGATCCCCGGCATGTAACAAGAAGGCTGGGTATTGAGGAGAAAATCACATGATCCGTGGAATTGAAGAGGTCAGATCATTTTCTTGCCTAATGCTTTTCATTCGCTTGTCTGTTCGACCTGAAATTAAGCCTTTTTAAACAATAAAAAGTTCAGCCTTTAAGGTTTCATTTCCCTACATACCAAATCCCTATCAAGCTCCGCACAGCACAACAAATTTATTTCTGCCGTAATTTCATCGCTGACAACACAATTGGTTTTGTCCAAAGTGGGGTGTTGGTAAGGTCTGCTGGAGCGAGGATTTTTCCTTGTTCCATGTGCAGTTTGAGTTGAAGTTTGGGTGCGTAACCCATGTGGTGAAGTTGGCAATGTCAGGGTAAGGATTGGTTTTGGGACGAAGGCGACTGGCAGGTTGTCATTAGTCTGGTCTCACACGAAGACGGTCGTTCGATCGTATACGATCATTCTTCAAGTTATTGAGTCGTTTGAGTTCCGCCACGGACAGATCGAACTTCTTGGCAATGGATGTCAGCGTGTCCCCAAACCGCACACGATACCTGGCAGCTTGCGAGGACGATTCAGCTTTCAGGATGAGCGAGGGATTCTCATCTTCGTCTGCTCTAATACGCAGCCGGGTGTTCCAAAAAATCAAATCGCCTTTTTTCAGATTATTGAGCCGTCTGAGTGTTTGCACAGACAGGCCAAGTTTTTTGGCCACGTCCTCGAGCGTCTCACCAAACCGTACGTGGTACCAGGTGGGTGGCGTAGACGGTTCAGATTTTGGGACAAGCGATGGATCATCATCCTCGTCTGCTCTGATGCGAAGCCGGGTGTTCCAAAAAATCAAATCGCCTTTTTTCAGATTATTGAGTCGTCTGAGTGTTTGCACAGACAGATCGAGTTTCTCGGCCACGTCCTCGAGTGTCTCACCAAACCGTACGTGGTACCAGGTGGGTGGCGGCGCCGGTTCAGCCTCGAGCGGGATTGGAGCGCTATCGTCGTCTGTTCGTAACCGGAGCCGGTCTTTCCAAAAAATCAAATCGCCTTCTTTCAAATTATTCAGTCGTCTGAGTGTTTGCACAGACAGACCGAGCTTCTGGGCCACGTCCTCGAGTGTCTCACCAAATCGTACG
>BQIY01000390.1 GCA_021604265.1 Nitrospirales bacterium | reverse complement strand
CATAAGCAAAGAAACGTTCGTCTACGGTTTGTGTGCTATCGGCGGTGTTGATCACCATATTTTGTTCATGATTCAGCCATGACATAAACGCGTCTCGCGGGTCACGATACACACCGATGTACTGGGTCGACTCTGAAAAGGGAACCCCGTCTAGTGGGGTATGAGTCTTGATGATTCTGCGCTCCTCATCTTGTGAAAGCGTTGCCAGCGTTTCCTCGATAGGAGCCAGCACGCAATCGAACCAGGGCGACCGCTCAGCGGGCACAAAGGGGAGCTCTGATTTTCCGAACACTAAAAACGTGACAATGGTTTGCATCCAGGTTGTGCCGCACTTCGCGGGTGTGATCACGAAGATGTCATCACTGTGTGATTCAAAATGGCGCCAACGATCGGTATCCGTAATGCCGAAGCTATAGCGTTGTTGAGGAAGCGGATGTGCCATAGAGCAGAAGTGTATCCTTTTCTATGGCGGTTTTAGAAGATCGACAGACTAGAAACTCTATGAACGTTCATCGGCTAGTTGCGCTCTCTTTCTGGCGTAGTGCTCGTCAAGTTCGTCACGTTGGTCGTCGGTTAAAGGTGGCGTGAATACCGGCGCTGACTCAACCATTTGCTTGCTGATGTCGATACTGATCGCTCGATTTATCCAGCTGATCTCTTGTGTCCATTCGGGGCTCAGTAGTGAATGCTCGCGACTTAACCAGTTACCGGTGCTCAAAACCAGGTAGCTTACGTACCAGTTAGGCGGGCACACATAAGCGTCGGCCACGGTGGCAATCTGTTCTGACTTAACTGTCACCTGATAGCCAATGACTTCATTCAACGAGCGAAGGTGCGGGTCACCCTTGTCTGTCTGAGATTCGCGCTCTTGTGGCGGCGGAACCGCAGTGTTTCGTAATGCCATTGGATCGAGCCCGGTACCCCACATATGACCCAGGGACCAGTAGTAGCCATGAGCATAGTAATCACTGATTGACATCTCCTGGCGGCGCGAAACTGGCGCATCGGTTTCAATGTCCGGTGCGTTTTCGATCTTTTCACGGCTCAACTTAACTTCAATCTCGCCAGTATCTGGATCAACGTGTTCCACAGAGATGATCGGTACAATAACTTTCTTCCCGAGCAACCAAGAACCTGTTTGTACGACGAGATAACGTGCCGTCCAGTAGCGCTCATCAAACAATAGGTCGACGCAATGACCAATTTCACCGTCTGTAGCCTTTATGGTCTTGCCTTGGATTGTTTCGCTGAATCTTACATAAGATGTTTGCATGAAATGCTCCGTGAAGTGGGGGAGTCTTTAGAAATGGAGGCAGCGAAACAGTTAGCTGACCTGACATTACTGTCAGGTCGGTAACCGGGCTTGCGCTTATGCGGCCTTAGCCGAGGTGTTAGCGTTCTTGAGATTTTCGTTCGCAAAATCCCAGTTCAAGAGTTTGGTTGTAACTCCATTCAGATATGCCGCGCGGTCTTGTTGATAGTCCAGGTAATATGCGTGCTCCCAGACATCAATAGTGAGCAGAGGTATTAGCTTACCTGTTATCGGAGTCTGAGCGTCTGTGGTGCTCTCGATCGAAAGTGAGTCATTAGCTGGGTCGTACAACAACCATGCCCAACCAGAGCCGAATTCAGCTGCAGCAGTGTCTTTTAGCTCCGCTAACAACGATCCCATATCGCCGAAAGATTGTTTAATAAGCTCACTCAGCGCCTTGTCTGGCTCGGAGTCTTTGGGAGAAAGACTGTTCCAATAGAACGAGTGGTTCCAGACCTGTGCTGCGGAGTTAAAAACCTTCGCATTCTGGTTGTTGAAACTATCAGAGATGATTTCCTCCAGGGTCTCATAACGATCACTGTTTTCCAGTGCATCCTTCAATTTCTTTACATAACCGGCGTGGTGCTTGTCGTAGTGGTGACCCAGCGTTCGTTCACTAATCACCGGTTCTAGAGCATCTTTTTCGAAAGGTAGTGATGGTAGTGTGATATTCATTACACGTTCTCCTTCTTTTGAGCGTGCTTAGTACGTCGCAGTTATCATGCCAACTCATCGAGGCGCTTGTTTACGGTTGCTTCGGACCATATGTGATCTGAAACGAGTAATATTTACTGAAATTCTTGCAGGTTCTACCGATCCATTGCACAAAAGCGCAAAGGCATGGAAATAGCAGTTTCTCGTCTGTTGGCTATTTTAATCTTTGATATCTCAAATGGTTGAGGAAGGCTATTGGTTATCGATCTGATCGTCGCTTGTGACTCCCACAGCGGACCTGTACGCTGGAGAAAAATAACAATTAGAAATCGCCTATGTATCGAACCACGATCGTCTTGCTGCTATCTCTTAGCCTTTCAGGCTGTCTTTCGTCCTGGGACTCTAAGGGGTTGACCGGTGACTTTGACGGTATGGTCAAAGACTTTGAAATGCAGGGTGGTTATGAGCGATTCGACAACCCAGAAAACTATCGAGTCATCCTTTGGGTATGCGAGGCGTTTTTCCAACAGCGAGAACGAACTCAGTACGATGAATGTACGGCGCGAATGTGGAAGTTGATTCCTGAGGAGTGGTATCAAATCAATGACCACGACATGAAGTCGACCTTGCTGACGCGGCGTGCAGAGCTACGACTGGAAATTCAGGACTATGAAGAAGCGGCGGCACTGGTTGATCAAGCAATAGAGGAGCTTGAGCAAGGTAGGTCGATGGAATTGGAGGGTACATCTCACATCGCAGCATTTGTTCGCGTGCATCAGGTGTCAGGCATTGTAAGTGCTTTTATGGGTGATCGACCCAAGGCACTTGCAGCCATAGAAAAAATAGATGGCGCCATCGCGACGGGAGAAGTCTGGGGAGGTAGGGATCAGTTCACTGAAGAGTTTGAGTTTGGCCTTAGGCGAGATGCCATGGCAGCGATTTATATTGCGCTTAAAGATTATCAGCAAGCGATCGATACCTATGCCAGCATCTACACTCGAAAGCGAACTTTTAATAGTGTGATGGATTCCATTACGACTTTTGGACTCCAGTCTACCCTTGAGGACATTGCTAAGGACCTTACTAAGAATTATCACAACTCTCTAAGAATACCTGTCTATTTTGCCCAGGCAAAAGCCAACATCGAATTGGGAAATACTGATGTGGCTAAACCGATTCTTGACGAATTGTTGGCGATGAGTGTGATTCGAGGTTTCTCCGAAATTTATGCTGCTAGTAACTACGAGAGAGGAAGAATTGCCAGGCTTGAAGGAGATTTGGAGGGAGCTGCAGAATATTTCGAAAAATCGCTGAATGAAATTGAGAAGCAACGAAGCAGCGTGAATACGGAGGCTGGTCGAATCGGTTTCGCTGGTGATAACCAACTCGTCTATTGGGATGCCGTGGAAACTTTGTTAGAGCTGGGAAGACCAACAGAAGCGTTTTCGTATGCTGAACGAGCAAAGTCACGCGCCCTGGTTGATATGTTGGCAGAAAAGAGCTCATTTGGCAGCGTGGGTGGAGACAGAAACAAACTGGCTAATTC
>BQIY01000389.1 GCA_021604265.1 Nitrospirales bacterium | reverse complement strand
TCATAAATGGGATCAGCCATCTCATGAAACTCGTTGTAATAGGTCGGGTCACCTTCACGTTCAGTTTTCTCCGAAAACGAGTCGATGACTTCCTGTAGAAGTGCTGGCTGAAAACGAGTTTCCATAAATCCTCCGTGGCAGACTTAAAACTTAAAAAGGCACCCAATCGTCCAGTGCCTCGATATCATAGAGATACAACACATGAACCTCACCTTGACTCCCGATCAAAGTGGTGTTTAGTATCAAAAACGTATAAACAACACACAACTCACTAGATTATAGAAAGCGCTCTGTTGCAATGGCAAGGGAGGCTTTCCTGCCGACCATTCAGAATTATTCAATATTGTCACTGACGAAGGAGTGAAGTATGAGCAATCCCTCGAGTCCCATAGCCTCTCCCAGCATTCCTGGCGGGGAGCCAAGCCTTGACGCAGGCCAAATGGATGAACTGAACTCACTTGAATATTGGGGAGGGGGAGCCAAAGAGCTCAAAACATTTCGAGGACACACCCAGGGAGTCTGGAGCGTCTCCTTTTCACCTGACGGGCTTACTCTGGCTAGCGGAGGGAGCGACCGATACGTCAGAATTTGGGATATTGAAACGGGGCGCCTCCTTCGATCACTGCGCGGACACACGCACGATATTCGCCAAGTCGCCTATAGCCCAGACGGACAAACACTGGCAACCTCCAGCGAGGACCGAACCATACGCCTCTGGAACCCCACGACCGGAGAAACCACGCGGTTACTGTTCACACGCTACGACCATGGAGTCACCAGCATCTCCTTCTCTCCTGATGGCCTCATGCTCGCCAGAGCCGGTCAAAACAAAGACATTAAGATTTGGGAAGTCACAACTGGCACAGAACTCATGACGTTACTGGGCAAGGATCAATACGATCATAACTGGTCAGTCTGCACAGCCTTTTGTCCTGACGGCATTCATTTAGTGGCCGGCAGTGACATTGGAAAGCTTCGACTCTATGAGGTCCTCCCGAGCGGCGAAGAAAAATGCATCCATAATGGCCACTGGAAAGACGAAGAAGAGGAAGATGAAACAGAACTCCGAGGATACTTCGTTGAAGACATCGGCAACTTTCAAAAGCCGATGGAATATTGGATTGGGGCACTCACCTTTACCCCGGATGGGAAAACATTATTCTCTGGAAGTCGAGATCAGACCATTAAACTTTACGAAATGCCGACCTTGCGAGAGTTTCGAACCCTCCGTGGACACACAGGCTGGGTACGATGTCTCCTGGTCACGAAAGACGGGAAAGTCCTCATCAGTGCCAGCGATGACGGAACTGTAAAAATGTGGGATGTGCAAAGCGGACGCGTCATTCGCACAATCAAACCTCACAATAGTGCCGTTCGAGGCATCGCGCTCTCCGCAGATGAACGATTTCTTGCTACCGCCTCAACAGACCGCACCATTAAGCTCTGGGAAGGAGGCGCATAACAGAAACGGTGAAATGAAAAGGTGAAAAGGCAAAATTACAGAAATATCGTCTCCAGGTACATTTTAGATTTGCCACTTTTCAATTGACATTTTCACTTATTCATGGGCTTGCGGCTTACGGTTTCGCTTCCTCTTGCGATTCATCGGCACCTGAAATATCGTATCGCTTACATTTCTCCCACAATGCTTTTCGTGAGAGACCGAGTACTTTTGAAGCCATGGTTTTGCTCCAGCCAGTACGATTAAGAATACCCAAGATATGGGAACGCTCGAATCGCTCTCGAGCAGCAGCCAGCGTTTCCCCGCTCCCAGCGCGGGCTTTGCCCTCAGGGTGAAGTTCCTGACAAAACCCGCATCCCGCTTGCGGCTCTCCAGAAACAAAGGAGCAGCGGCTTTGCCCGCAAAGATCCCAGGCCTGAATTTCATCAGAATGCTGAGCCAGGGCCACCGCCCGCTCAACGGTATTTTCGAGCTCCCGCACATTCCCTGGAAACGAATACTGCATCAGCACTTCTTGCGCCTGCCGTGAAAACACCTTCGGCGACTGCTGCAGACGTGTGGCCAACGACTGTAGTAGATGTTCAGCAATCACAAAAACATCTTCTTTTCGTTCACGCAATGATGGAATCTGAACAGGGACCACATTCAACCGATAATAGAGATCATCGCGAAACCGCCCCTGTTCGACTTCTCGCTTCAGATCTTTTTGTGTGGCACAGACTAACCGCACATCAACCTCGATCGTTTCATTGCCGCCCACGCGCTCAAATTGACGCTCCTGCAAGACTCGAAGCAATTTCACCTGAACGAGCGGGGATATTTCTCCAATTTCATCGAGAAACAACGTGCCATGATTCGCGAGTTCAAAACGGCCTCGTCGTTGCTTCAACGCCCCGGTAAACGCCCCTTTTTCATGTCCGAATAATTCAGCTTCAAGAAGCGTCTCGGGAAGAGCCGCGCAACTGACCTTAATTAGGGCATGCTGGGAACGAGGGCTATTACGATGAATGGCATTGGCAATCAACTCCTTCCCGGTACCGCTCTCGCCAAACACCAGAACGGTAGCATCGGTTGCCGAGACAAGTTTGACTTTTTCTAAAACTTCCTGCATGCGTCGATTTTTTCCGATAATGCCTTCAAAACTAAACTTACTCGCTAACTCGTCACGAAGCTCACGATTTTCCCGTTGAAGCACGACGACTTTACTGACCCGCTCGACGATGAGGAGCAGTTCATCCATCGAAAATGGCTTCGTAATATAATCGTACGCTCCCCTCTTCATGGCCTGCACAGCCGTATCCACCGATCCATGGGCCGTAATCAAAAGCACTTCCGTACTCGAATGCCGCTCCTTGCAGGCCTGCACAATCTCCAAGCCATCGGCGCCGGGAAGACGGAGATCGGTAATCACCACATCAAATTTCGCCGCACGAAGTTTTTCCAGCCCCTCCGTACCCGTGGATGCCTCTTGCACCTCATAGCCAATGGCCTGTAATGCATCAACCATCGAAAGCCGCATCAACGGCTCATCATCAATCACCAGAATAGCCCCAAGACTCATAAGCCCACCTTTACCGAAGTCGTCGCCGGAATCAGTGGGAGCCGGACGGTAAACTTCGTCCCTTTTCCCACTTCACTATCCAGCAGCACTTCTCCTCCATGACGTTCAACAATACCCAGGCTGACCGATAATCCCAATCCTGTCCCTTCTCCGGTTCGCTTGGTCGTAAAAAATGGGTCAAAAATTTTCGATCGAACTTCTGGAGCAATGCCGCACCCCGTATCTTCGACATCTATTTCACACACACCATTAACCTGTCGAGTTCGAATGGTCACGTCCCCTCCCTCCTGAGTCGCTTGCCCGGCATTTAACAGTAAGTTGGTCAAGACTTGTTCAATCATGTGCGGGTCCACCATGATTTTCGGCAATTCATAGTCATATTGCTTCTTTAAATCTATTTGCTTGGCCACTAAGGTATGGCTTGTCAAAGCCAAGACTCGATCCACAAGCGGATTGATCTCCGTTTCGACAAGCTCCGGTTGATATTGCTGCGAAA
>BQIY01000388.1 GCA_021604265.1 Nitrospirales bacterium | reverse complement strand
TTTCTGTATTCGCTCAAAGGTGACGGAAACGTGGATTATGTGACGGGAAGAAAAGTGGTAGATAATCAACGAAGCGTGTACGGCAATCCCGTCTATTACGTTGAGCCTTACCCCCAGTTTTATTGGTGGAATCACGCCATGTGGAATGACCCGGAGCGGGATGGGGTGAATGGCAACGAAACTCTCTACGCGGAAAATACTGAATTTGACACCAGTCGCTATAAGCCTTGCCTCTTTAATGGCCAACCCTGTTAAGTCAACCGTCACGATCTATTTCTTGCCTTAAAACTATCGATTAGAGTAACGTTGGCTTTAAAGACGTGTCAGCCGTTATTTTCCACTCACATTGGTCTATGAGTCACTCGGCTCTTCAGCCCCTCTCTTCGAACTTTCTCTCCTCGATCCTTTATGATGTAATCCCTGACATTGTTCTTTGCCGAGACGATCATGACACGGTCCACCCACCCGCTGCCGATCGTTTTATTGAGCTGTATATGTCCTATGATAACGATGCGGAATAAACAACCGTGATCAGCATTGAACGAAGCACATTATTCGGACGCTCAATCCTTGCGCGGTTTTTGGCGTTCAAACTGCTCCCAGGTCAAACAGTTGCCCTCGCGGCCTTAGCCCTCATTCTCATTGGCACCTTCCTGCTTTTGCTCCCCTTCTCCACAAATCCTGGCGTCGAGTTGGGGTTTATTGATGCAATGTTCACTGCCACATCTGCTGTCTGCGTAACCGGCCTGATCGTCATGGATACCCCCAATGACTTTTCAACATTTGGGCAGCTCATCATCTTGCTGTTGATTCAAATCGGTGGGTTGGGCTATGCCCTGATGGCCACACTCATTCTCCTCATTCTTGGGCATCGAATAGGATTGCGCGACCGCATGATGCTGACTGAAACGCTGAGCACCATCGATATGGAGGGATCGATTCGATACGTCAAAATGGTCGCGATCATCACCTTCAGCCTTGAAGGCATTGGAACGATTCTTCTGACCATTCACTTTGCCCAGGAGATGAATCTTGGCCCGGCCCTCTACACGGGACTCTTCCATGCAATTTCCGCGTTTAATAATGCCGGATTCTCGCTCTTCCCCAACAGCTTCGAAAGCTATCAAACGCATATTTCCTTTAATCTCATCATCACCACCCTTGTTATTTTAGGCAGTATTGGATTTCTCGTATTTGAAGACCTCGTGGATAATATGACGGGCCGACGATTTCGATTCCAAACACATACGAAACTCGTCGCGATCACAACCGGTATTCTGCTCATAGCAGGAACAGTTGGGATTGCGGTACTCGAATGGGGTAATACTGCAACATTTCAATCTTTGAACGCTGGGGAACGCGTGCTGGCCTCGTATTTCCAAACGGTGTCACGAACCGCCGGGTTTACATCGCTTCCCATCAATGAGATGCAGGATGCAACCCTGTATTTCCTGCTCCTCCTCATGGCGATCGGGGGATCGCCAAGTAGTATGGCCGGAGGCATCAAAACCACAACCATCGCGATCGTCTGTCTCACAATTTGGGCGGTCCTCCGCCGAAAAAAAGATGTGGAAATCTTTCATCGACGCATCCCGCATGACCTGACGGTCCGCTCACTATGCCTGGCTCTCATAGCCCTTGCCATGATCACTGCCATCACGCTTCTCCTTGCCTTTACTGAAGAACAACGTTTTCTCGGGTTGATGTTTGAAGTGACATCCGCACTAGGCATCGTGGGCATGTCACTCGGCGATGGCGCCAATCATAGCCTCTCAGCTTCGCTCACGGATTTTGGAAAAATCATGATCATGACATCCATGCTTCTCGGACGATTTGGCCCATTGATGATCGGTCTGTTTGCCGTCAAAACTGTGGTCCATACCCGGTATCGATTCCCGCAGTCTCGAATCGTTATCGGATAATGACGGATACCTACCCTTCATTTAATCTTCCGTTGAAGCACCAGCACAAACGCCACTAACGTCGGAACGGGGGCAATAAAAAACGGGACAATCCACACCCAAATATTTTTGCCTCGAACTCGCGCCTGATCAAACATCCAGACTGCAACCCAGACCATCAGCAATACATAGTTCAACGCAATCCAACGTGTCGTGCGAGTTTGCAGCTGACTGCCGTCTCCTCCGCTTGTCGTAAGCCAAAACACCACTTCTAATAGCCCAAATACCACCACTAAACCAATGACGAGGCGTTTACTCCAAACATACATATGGTTCCTCCCTCTTCTCTTCGCCCATCACAATCTATCACGTTTGCTCTTCTTAACGAATTCTTCTCAACGGCTCGGGTTGCGCCCATGAGCCATCATGATACGATAACGTATCCCCTATGAGTCGCGAGAACCTTTTTGCCTCTGAAGCAAGTGGTTCCATTACCGCCATGTGGCATTCCATTCAAAACAGTCAATCATGTCAAAAAGCGGAGGATCAACCGACAGATAAGTATTTTCACCCTGTTCATAACCTGACTGACTAATAGAGCAACTGCTTAAAATACAAGAGCTTTTCTCCTACACACAAGATATGCACGTTCATCCCCATAAACCACAGGCCAAACACAATATTTAGTGTTGACATTTTTTTACTACCGCTATACATTGCGTACCTTACACATTATGATGAATAATCATTATCACGCTTCATTGATCATTTTTCGGGATATTGCTATCACAAGATCGTGTTGTTCTTCTAAATTCATTTATACCAACCGATTTTTAACATCCTGCTTTTATACAGAGTCCTAATTCTGCTCAACACATTATTTGGGTAGGAAAACCTGTTGAGCCTCTGTATTGCTGTCGTGCCTCTTGTCATTCTTGAAAGGTACAAAAGGATGACCTCTTTCTCCTCACAAATATTGGTCTGAAGACAGGTAAGCTTCACGTCTTAGCAAACTGGAAAGGAGAAGCCTTGTGAAAATTGATCGTCGATTCACTCGCTCCGGGGAAAGCCCCTATCAGACTATCCCGTTTGCCTCACGTTCGTCAGAAATTCGGAACCCTGACGGATCTGTGGTGTTTCAACTGGACGATATTCAAGCGCCAAGCCATTGGACACAACTGGCCATCGATATTTTGGCGCAGAAGTACTTTCGAAAAGCCGGCGTCCCTCAGATTGATGATGCTGGGAAGCCCCTCTATGACGAAAATGGCAATCCAGTCACCGGAGGAGAACGGGATGCTCGTCAAGTATTCCATCGCCTCGCAGGCTGCTGGGCACATTGGGGCGAAACCCACCAATACTTTGACTCGCCTGAAGACGCCAAAGCGTTTTACGACGAACTTTGCTTTATGCTGGCTCAACAAATGGCTGCGCCAAATTCACCACAATGGTTCAACACGGGCTTGCACTTTGCCTACGGACTTTCAGGTCCGGCGCAAGGCCATTATTATGTCGACCCCAAGACTCAACGCGTCAGACACGCAAAAGACGCGTATGAACGCCCGCAGGTTCACGCCTGCTTTATACAATCGGTTTCCGACGATTTGGTCAATGACGGCGGC
>BQIY01000387.1 GCA_021604265.1 Nitrospirales bacterium | reverse complement strand
TTCATGAGCACTATTTTGAAACATTCCTAAGACAGCTGAAGTGCAACCGTATCGATAAATCGACGACCAAGTGATGTTACTTTCAAATACTGAAGGTCCACTGACAACAAGCCTTCTTCGATTAAACGATCAACAGTTGATTGCCATGGGGGATCATTCTCGAACGTCGCTAACGCGTGAATGGGAACACCTTTATTCATGCGTAACCCAAAAATTACTTGTTCTCTTGCGACATCCTTCATCGACAACGCATCAAGATAGTCTACAGGCACATCTTGTTTCTGTAATGACTGTGAATAGGTAGAGAGATCTGGAATATTTCCAAATCTCATACCACAAACATAGGATTGAGCGCTGGGCCCCAAGCCGAGATAGTCCAATCCAGACCAATATCGAAGATTATGTTGACACTCCCATCCGGCCTTTGCAAAATTCGACACTTCATATTGATGATACCCTGCAGACTCCAAACAAGTGACGGCCTGCTCATGCATTTCCGCTTCTAACTCAACGGCACGGCTTCCCAGTTTCCCCTCACGGACATCTCGATGAAATTTCGTTCCCTCTTCAATAGTTAACGCATAGCACGACAAGTGAGTCGGAAAAAGTTCGAAAACTTTTTCCAATGAGCGCTGCCATGTTTCTAGCGTTTGTCCAGGAAGCCCATACATGACATCAAGGCTGACATTGATAAACCCACTATCTTTCACCTCTGCCATCGCACGACTGACCGTCTCCATCTGCCCTAACCGGCCCAACTGCTGCCACTCAGACTCTTCCAGCGATTGCACGCCAAAACTCAATCGAGTCACTCCAGCCTTATAAAGAGTTTGAAGGCTTGAACGACTGACCGTCTCAGGATCAGCCTCAATGGTGATTTCAACCGCAGGATCAACCGTAAAATGTCGATGTATGAGATCAAGAATAGACGCAAGCTGCGCTGACTCGAGTGATGTGGGTGTTCCTCCGCCAAAGTAAATAGTCGAAATCGGAAAACGCTGACAGATCTCGCCTTGCGAATACAGTAGAATTTCTTGCGCGAGTGCGGATAAAAATTCTTGAATACGGTCTTCCCGATGAGGCGTCAGATAAAAAGCGCAAAAGTGACAGCGTTTCTGACAAAACGGGATATGAATATATAATCCGAGGTCACGTGCCTTTGAGTCCATACGTATTCGCTGACATAACGTATCCCAAATAGGTTCCAGGCGGCTCATTCTTTTAGACTTCTTTCATAAAACCCTACAGACCAAAACACATTGTGTTCTACACGAACAAGGCACATCAGGTGACTCGCATGAAACATCTATTAGTCACTTCTCACTGATCTTTTTTCTGACTTTTAAAAAATTGCTCTTGATAAATCGGACAGAAGCCTTTTCCGCGAACAATGCTGGCCACTTCCTTCACCATAGTTTTATGGCCGCACACATAGACTGCCAGGTCTTCGACAGACGGAAGATTCGCAACCAACTCCGTGACTCGGCCCGTCTCACCCTTCCAGTTTGATTGCGCACGTGAGAGTGTCGTGACAAAAGAAAAACACGCATGCGTATCGGCCAAGGCTTGCAATTCCTCTTGATAGTAGACATCGCGCTCACTTCGAAGTCCCCAGAATAATGTAATCAAGTGTGATGGTGTTGTCTCAAAGAGTGTATGCAACATAGACAAAAATGGAGCGATGCCGGTGCCGGTTGCCACAAAGAGCCTATTGCGATCCTCAGCACGATTGAGATGAAAGGAACCATGCGGCCCTTGAAATCGAACCATCGCGCCTTCTGACTGTTCAAACAAGTAGGTAGAACCAATACCCTGATCGGCCAGACTGAGAAGAAGAGTCAACCGTGTGGATTGAATAGGCGGTGAGGCAAGAGAGTAATACCGCACAGGTGGCGGTTGGATATTCGAGGACTCAATTTCCACCGCAATGGCTTGGCCTGGGGAAAAAGCAAGTGTACCAGGACTCGGCTCAACAATACGGAGTGTTAATTCACGAATATTGGGAGCCAAATCCCGAATTTCTTCTATACAAGCCGTATAGCGCAAGGGCTTCATAGCTGAAGAATGTAGTAGATTCTGTGAGTCGATAACAACCTCCATGCATGGTCGCGCTCCAAGAGATAATGTCCTGACTGACCATGCGCCGCATTCGCACCTAATGTGTTTCTGTTTGAGAAACCTGATATACTCTAAGAAATGTAAATAATTTCTCGTTGAACCACCCTGACAGCCTCATGTCCGACTGCAAATATTGAATGTCGATAGAAACGTGAATAGTCACGGCAAGACTTTATAACGTATATGAAGACTCCCTATCCGTCACGAGGTATATATGAAAGAGAAAATAAAAAAATCTGAAGACGAATGGAAGCAACATCTCACGCCAGAACAGTTTCATGTGACCAGACAGCATGGAACAGAACCGGCATTTACCGGACAGTTTTACAACCATAAGGGTGCGGGACTTTATCAATGTGTCTGCTGCGGAAGTGCGTTATTTCGATCAGAGCACAAATTTGACTCCGGAACCGGGTGGCCAAGCTTTACGATGCCCGTTGAACCAGAAGCCATTGAAGCAGAGCATGATCACACATATGGAATGACGAGGACTGAGGTTCTCTGTGCGACATGCGATGCACATTTAGGGCATGTCTTTGACGACGGCCCTCTCCCCACAGGTCAACGTTATTGCATCAACTCTGCGTCACTGAAATTCAAAGAAGAAAACCCATAGGCATGGCTAACCTGAAGCACCTTTACGGACAGTTGTACAATTGAGTCAACTCGATGATTGACAGTGAGAATGACCTTGTCGAAATTAGTGTCAGCTATCGGTATGCCCAGGAACATCAATGGGTCATTCAAGGGATTACCGGTTTTCTCTCAGCCTATTATATGGAAAAACCTGGTTTTCAAATTCGACGGCACTACGATGAATTGGAAACAGGCGTGCATATCTGGCTTTGCGAGGTCCCGGCTGGCACCAGCGTTTCACGACTGCTGAGACGTCTTCAAACCGACATCCCTCCATCACAAATTATCGAATGCCCTCCCCAACCAACAGAACACCTTCGTTATGTCATTGATGCGAAGAATGAGGATGCTCCCTAACCCCTCACGGTGACACGCTTGACTCGACCCCAGCCAGGCCAGCTAAGTCCAAGAGAAACGCATAAACCATTGCTGATTCTTTATAGCGTTTAAACCGTCCTGACGCTCCGCCATGACCGGCATCCATGTTCGTCTTGAGTATCAGACGGCTGGAATCCGTTTTGAGTGTCCGTAATTTCGCCACCCATTTCGCCGGCTCCCAGTACTGCACTTGCGAATCATGAAGGCCTGTTGTGATCAAGATATGCGGATAGGCTTTGGCTTCTACATTGTCATAGGGCGAATAGGACAACATGTAATCAAAATATTCTTTGTGATGAGGATTGCCCCATTCATCATACTCCCCGGTCGTGAGGGGAATCGTGTCATCAAGCATGGTCGTCACCACATCCACAAATGGAACTTGCGCGAT
>BQIY01000386.1 GCA_021604265.1 Nitrospirales bacterium | reverse complement strand
TAGCTAAGCAAACTGAGTAAAGCCCAATATTGACCAATTGCTGTGCAAGAATCTGGTTTTCCTGAGCTAGTCATAAACCAACACCCCCTAGCCACTGAATGACTGAGAGACATGGAATCTATATGAGTGAATTTCTTCTGGAAGGAACCCAGCTATCGCTCTTAGCAAAACCTAAACTATGAAAGATGGTTGAGAAACATGCATATCAAACTATAGTTTCTATCTATTCTCGAAAATCAGCCCTCTCTTTGAGAAGTAGATTCTGTTTGGGATTCAGATTTTGTTAGATCTCTAATCAAAGATTCCAGTAGCTTATCCTTCGATTTTCCATAAAACTCAAGATGTTGGTAATCTGCCAAATATGAATCTGTGATAATATCATGAGCTTTTTCATCAATTAGCACCGGGATTACTCTGCGACGACGATCGTCCATTATGCTTCCTTTCATAAACCTACGTATCTCCTCCTCCTGTGTTTTGCCAAATTCACGTCCCACCAAAACAACAATATTGTCAGACCGATTTATTGCTTGCTCTATTTCCTTAAGCCAATTTTGACCAACAGTCATAGGCTTATCAAGCCAAACTTTTAAGCCGTTATTTTCAAACCGATTGGTGACCCAATTGGCCAATTCTGCATCTTTGTGGAAATAACTCAGGAATACATCGAAGCGTTCGCCACGCCTCTGAGCTTTCCGCTGAGCAGAATGGACATAGCTATCACGACTTTCCTCGAGTAAGTCTGTTCGACCAAGGTTGTGGGCAAGCATGGCAGCAAGTGTTTCAATTGAGTAAGTAATCAATCCTGTGTTCCTCACTCCAGATGGCCCTGCTTTTTCTTTTAACGACGCAATTTCTTCGCCAAAGCTCCAATAGGAAAAATAAGGAATCGTCGAGAGATCAATAAGACGAGCTAGGTCTATATCTTTGTGCGCCCAAGCCTCAGTAAAGGAACAAAGTTCTCGAGCGAAAATTTTCTTCCATTCCTCTTTTCGCTCGTATTCCTCCGTAACTTCAAATCGCGATGGAACAGGTAGGGTCAGAAAAGCACCGCGGCCATGTGGCAAGTTGTTTCTGACATCAGCAGCTCTTTTAACAACATCTATACAACCGTTTAAGCTTTGGTGGTTTGCTGTAAACAGGAATACAAGAATGTCGGGTAATTGTGCAGTAAAGATCCCACTGAACGCTGTAATTCCTGTGCGACCATCAATTAAAATATAGTCAAATCTCTCTTTCCAATCTGCTCTTAGATCTTCAAGAAACTTTCCTAAGTCAGACTCTTCATACATCGCATCCCAATTTAGCCGCTGAACTCTTCTTGAAAAATCATCATTCTGTTCACCTGCGGCCATAAGAGCCAGGCTTCCGCGCTTGTTCTCAAATGGAAGATCGATCTTCTGGCTGTAGTCGGTCCACTTAACTGGCTGACTTCGAATGTGGTTTTCTATCATGTCCACTAATCCGGGCGTCGATTCATTAGAGATCCAAGGTCTGAAGTAATGAGACAACCCTGGAGCCTCAATGTCGAAATCGATACACATTACATCGTATCCCCACTCAGCTAAGACCGCAGCAATATTCACCAGAGCAAAGCTTCGGCCAACACCGCCCTTGTAAGAATAAAACGTTACTACATGACCAGGCATAACTATATCTCCGGTCGTTCGGATGTGACAGGATCCATTGGCGCTGGCGTCTCGATCGGCCAGTCTTCACGCCAATCTGGTATCAGAGCCAACCACACAGTAAGTTCAACGGCAATCTGGTCGACCAAGTCGTGAAATTGCATGTACCGAGCGCTATCCTTGAAAGTTTGGTAAGGGTAATTCAAACTGCTAAAATCTTTTTTGCATTCAATGGCTTTAGCATCCTTGTGGTAGTGATTCCCGTCAGAATATTTCACCGGATACACAAGACTTGGTGGTAGTTGTATGCTTTCTTGCTGTAGCAATTCTTGCCGCTTGCGCATACTCACCCATTCCGCCATGCAATATTCAGAGCGAAAATAATCTGGTGACCACACGGGCAAAAGCAACTTTGACCGCGTAAGTCCTTTAGTAAGATTCTCGCGCCAGTCAACTCCCTCTGCTTGCTCAACGTCTATCCAAATCTTCGGATCATGGGGTAGATGATCATAGAGAGACTGTTCCAACCTCGGGCGAAGATGAAGCCTTACCCAATCGGCAACACTATCGCGACGTCGATAACTTATGAACAGATCGTACTCATATGCCATGAGCCAATTCCTGTGTTGCAAATACGAGAATTAATAGGCTTCTATAATTGGAGGAAAAGTAGCAAAGGAGCCATTGGGTGTCAATTAAGTTAACTAGAGGTCTGGGAAAAGAAGAGATGTCTTTAAAAAATATCTCACCTATTTTGGGGGAAAGGAGTTGACAATAATTGTGATTGACCGAAGAGGGTGAAGTGGCACAGGACAAGAGGAATCGTTGTTAACTTGCTGAACTAGAAAACATTAGTGATCGAGTCAACAACGATCCATTTTGATAAAGGTCCCAGATTTGTGCCCCTACATGGAGTGGGTGAGTAAAAATGTCTGAAAATCTAGGCTTTTACTCATGTAGGAGGAAGTAACGGGCCGGCCCACTGCCCTTTGACTCGTTGCACGTCGACAAGATTATTGGGAGGGCCTAAGTCAGCCATTAATTTCGTATCAATCCGGCCATGAGTGACATGTAATAACTGAGGATCACCGACCCCTGGTGCCTTAAACCAATACCAGCCTGGACAGTCCGGAATCCGGTCACTCCAATTGGGAAGAATATGCCGCAGATCACGTTCAAGCCTGGCTTGGACTTGTGCGGGGTCATGGTTGCCTAATAATCCCTTGAGCCCATCATAGACTGCTTCAACATGCGCTCGTATGTTCATAACGGACTACTCAAATGTAAGTGCCTGCAAAATATCTAAAAACAACGGATATTCATTCCGCATCACGATGAACAGTTGCCGGAGAAAAGGCAGGAACACAGACTGTGATATATACTGCCCCTTCAGTTTCAGGAGTACTATAGCGAACCCACTCCCCAGCTTCACAGATCACGGCCTGGCCTGAACGAACGTCTAACACGCCATGTTTGGACTCGACTCGCAGCATCCCTTTTAGAACAACCTTTGTTTCGGTGAACTCTGGCTGCTGGCCAACTTCAGACCATCCTGCGGGACATACAATTCTTGCCAGACTCATTGTGTCAGAGCCCGTGGCCACGCGTCCGGCATATTCTTCAATCAATTTTGGATTCTGGCCAACTGGCGGAATCACACAAGGTTGTTCAACGAGTTTCGGCATAATAATGACTTATTCTTCAGGAAAGTGAAGATCGTCAGAGGGTCATGACGACGTCGTGACATTTTCAAACTCGTCTCCAGAAACTGGTTCAGACTGAAAACTGCCTCCACTCCGACGGTGAAGCGTAAACGTGATAAGGGAAACCTGATTGTCCGGTTGATCAACGGAAAACTGAGCGCTTTTGGTATAACTGTACTCTTTCGGACTACTCC
>BQIY01000385.1 GCA_021604265.1 Nitrospirales bacterium | reverse complement strand
GTTGACCGGAGTGGGGGTAGAGGATTTTTATGGAAAATGGGGAAAGACGACAAAGTTTTGGGATGGAGCGAAGGTCCATGGAAGTCATAACAGTTTAGCGCAAATCACGATCTTTTGGGGAATACCGGGTCTTCTCGCATTTTCATATCTTCTGTGGAAAGCCTTCCGACATATTCCTAGGCCTTGCGGGAAAGATCCTCTACGGCTCTGTGTTCTTGGTATTTCAGTTTCAGCTTTTTTAGAATTGTTAGTGGTCCATACACTTGCCGGGAAAGAGTTTTCTCTTGCTCTTGGTATGTTAATTGGAGGATCTCAATGGCTTTGGCGTAAGCGTGGAAGAAAGTCAAAGCCTAAAAGTTATATCCCACAACAGCGCCTAGGTGTTTCCGCTTCGCAGGCTGCTCACTAGTCAAGAGACTTAGTCTTACGAGTAATGACTGATTAGCTTATGTCATGTGCATTGGCGTTCAAATTACTCTGCGTTGACGTAGTCATGCCTGATTCTATCGTCATTGTTGTTTATTCTTTGCTTAACCTGGGTGTTCAAGTATGTGGGGTGTTGATAAGAGTCTAGAGAATCGATGCTAGGGTTATAAAGCGAAGAACGGATGGGTAGGTTAACCGCATCCATTGGAAATTCTTGTGTGAACCTATATGAGATTTGTCCTTCACGTTGGGCAATGGGAATCTGGGGTCACATATTTGAGCGCATTTGATTTTCATTCGTGATGGCGACCATGTTCATGTCATGCTCTCGATCTTATTTCTCCTGGACTCGCGTCTCAGCCGGTAATCTCTCTGGAGTGATTAACGCAAGGCAGTCTTTTTCGATGATCGTTATGCGTTGCCTTGCTTGTTCTGTAGATGATCGAAAGGAACGAATGACGTGACGTCGTCGATGAAGCGCATACATATTTTGCAAATTAGCGATACGCTTAATGCGGCGGGGCGACAGCGTTTAACGGTGAATCTTGTCAACTTGATTCAAAACTCTCGTTATCGAAACGATCTTTGTACAACACGTGGGGATGGTCCGTTAGAAAGTCAAGTCCGGAAGGATGTAGGACGATTACGATTATCCAGGAAACATAAGTTTGAATTCGCAGCACTGCGACGCTTGGTCAGATATATCAGAGACAATCAAGTTGATATTCTGCATGCACATGCTGAATCTCTGTTTATCGCTTCGCTTGCGTCGCTCTTTCCTCCGTATCCGAGAGTTATCTGGCATGACAATGATGGAAATCATGGGCAAGCGCAGCGTTCGACCTGGCTGTATCGCCTTGGAGTCTCACGCGTCAACGGAGTCATCTCTGCAACACGTGAACTTGCTGAATGGTCAAAAAATACGTTGGGCATACCTGAGGAGTGTGTTTGGTATGTGCCCAATTTAGTTTGCTTTTCTGAGGAACAACCTCCGAGCACTGGTTTGCCGGGAGAGCCTGGCATGAGAATAGTCTGTGTGGCAAGAATTCAACCGCAAAAAGATCACCTTACGCTTGTTCGTGCAATGGCAATGGTGATAAAGCAGTTTCCTAATGCGCATCTCCTAGTCGTGGGGAAGTCTGGCGAGTCAAGTTATCATCAAGGAGTCCTGACAGAAATTAAACGCTTACAAGTGGAAGATAATGTGTCCCTTCTTGGAGAACGGCAAGATATTCATGGCATTCTTCAGTCATGTGATATTGGTGTACTGAGCTCGGCTTCAGAGGCCTTCCCTCTAGCACTTCTGGAATATGGAATTGTAGGATTGCCGGTTGTTGCGACCAATGTTGGGCAATGTGCGGAAGTCCTAGATGCCGGTCGGGTTGGAGGACTTGTCCCTCCTGGTTCTCCAGAAAAACTAGCTGAAATGCTCATGAAATTTTTAAGGTCTCACGAAACATCCGTCGAGATGGGTCGTCAATTTAATACTCGAATTAAAAATTTGTATAGTCCTGAGTCTATTCAGGAAAAGATTTGTGAGATTTACGATACGGTCTTGCACCCGGTTAAAAAATAAATTCCATTTTGACCCCAAAATGCAATGCCAATAATTGTGTGAGGCTTCCTTCCTTGATACAGCATGTCCGTGTATGGAAGATTACTGTCTGCGGAGTACCTTCTTGCCCTGGCAGTAAGAAGGGTGAATGTATGACATCCTAATTGAGTACGCTTTCCTTTCTATGGAGTATAGTGAGCTCACGATATAGTAATTTGATTGAACGTCGTCATACGATACAAAAAGACCCAAAGTCAAAGAACGAAACCAGTACAGTAAGGAACATCAATAACGCGTTTCCTGCCTTCCTCGATAATTTAAGATTCCCTCATCTCGTCCGAGATAAACGCATAGATTGCGCTTTCAGCTGCCCAACGTAAGTTGGAAGCGCCTGAAGCTTACATGGAGGGAACGATGAGCGTATATTTTTCTATAATTGGACTAGTATTCTGCTTGTTTTCGCAATCAGCCTACGCACAAGATCCAATGCTGGCATTTCCAGAGGCTGAAGGGTTTGGGCGTCTCGCGAAAGGTGGGAGAGGCGGACAAGTATTCGAGGTGACCAATCTTAAGGATAATGGACTGGGTAGTTTCCGAGCGGCACTTGAAGCCCATGGACCAAGGACGGTGGTATTTCGGGTCAGTGGCACAATTGTTCTTGCGGATCGAATTCAAATCGTGAATCCTTATCTGACTATTGCCGGGCAAACAGCACCTGGTGAAGGAGTCGAGATTAATGGGATGCTTGATATTCAAACACATGACATTATTATTCGATATCTTCGCGTACGAGTTGGGGCTGGGAGCCTTCCCGAACCTGTAGTCAGAGACTCCATTCAAATTACGGGGCCTTCCTCTGAAAATATTATCCTTGACCATGTTTCCTTAAGTTGGGGAGTGGATGAAACCTTTAGCATATGGAATGCTCCGGCTGGAGGGTTTACAGTTCAGTGGAGCATTATTTCAGAGTCATTAAATTGTCCAGCACCTCAACATCCGAAGGGGTGCCATGGCAAGGGGGTATTGATAGGTGGGCGGACAACAAAGGTTTCATTTCACCACAACTTACTCGCTCATCATCCCGATAGAAACCCAAACCTTACCAGTGGTGATATTGATATGGTTAACAATGTCATTTACAACTATAGGTCCGTCCAAAATATTCGACCTAAATATGGAGTCATGAGAGTCAATGCTATCGGAAATGCTTATATCCCTGGTCCCAACACTCCAACGAAACCAGGAGCCATTCGACTCTATGGTGGGCAAAAATATAATGAAGCATCGGGGGTCTATTTGAAGGGGAATGTTTATCCTGACAAGGGAACGGCTGAATCCATTGAGCAGATGGATATGGTCTATCGATTTGGCAGTTCACCAGATTTAGTCGTGGTTGGCAAAAGATATAATTTCCCCTTAGTGGCGACAAGTGACGCGTTTCAAGCTTATGATCATGTGTTAGAAAAAGCTGGGGCCATTCTTCCTATTCGAGATGCAATTGACCGACGTATCGTGAAAGAGGTAAGGAATAAGACGGGAAAGTTAATTGAT
>BQIY01000384.1 GCA_021604265.1 Nitrospirales bacterium | reverse complement strand
TAAACCCTTTGCTCCGATCAGGGGTCTCGCCGGCAGGACCGAATCGGTATTCGACATGGAGGGCTGTTCTTACCCTGAGGAATTGATTCGAGGTAGCCTGGGCGACGATTGTTGCCTATCTGTATAGGCGTCGCTTTACATCGGATAATAGCGTTTGAGCTTATTGATGGGTTTTTCAAGTAGGTGCCATGATGCCATCGCAAGCAGAATCGATACTCCGCTGAACAGTAATAACCGAATCCATTCATCGTGATTGACAACGTGCGGCAGTAGGGACATCAAGCCGATGCCGTTAAGCAGGTCAGGAACAAGCAGGTGGATGACATACATTCCATAACTAATGCGGCCAAAATAGATAAGAGTGGGTTGATTGAGTACGAAACCTATTGGTCCAATAAATCCTTCTGCGGCTTTGCCGATGATCCAGACAAACAATAATCCTGCTCCGAGTTCACCGAGAACGAATTCAATGGATGATGGAGCATCAAGCACTTTCGATATCAATACGCTGCTCAAAAGCAGAAGTCCTGTGCTGGAACTGATGAGGAGAATTCGTTGTAGCTGAAATTTATCGATTTCCACCTGACGTGACACAATGGCTAAGAGCGCACCAATGCCTAGTGTGTCGAGATGTGCCGGCATGAGCATGCTTCCTTGAAAATGCGTGAGTCCGATAGTGAGGCAGAGAACCCGAAACAGTGGGCCAATGATGACTGCAACGAGGACAACCGGAAAAAGGTAGGTTCTTGGGATAAACAGGATGACAAATGGCCAAAAGAGATAAAATTGTTCTTCGACGGCGAGTGTCCAGAAGTGATCAGCAATCGTGAACTCATTGTTCAGGGCAAAGTGAATATTCTGCAGATAGGCGAAGAACCACCATAGTTGGGACGTGTTCGTGGATGCGAAGACGAGTATGAGAAGGAGAACAAGATAATAGATCGGGGTGAGCCGTAAGAGTCGCCGTACATAAAAATGTATGAACAGTGTTGGGGGTGGCCGTCGAAAGGTTTCGGCTTGATCTCTTCCGTCAAGAAGGAGCCCGGTAATCAGAAATCCGCTTAAAACAAAAAACAGGCGGACTCCAAGATCACCAATTGGAATGGTTGTGCGAAAGAGGTTTCCTTCATCGAGGAAATGTTGCATGAATACCCCAAAGGCAGCTAATGCGCGCAGGCTGTCCAGTTGGGGTCTATATCCAGTCGCTAGAACCATTGTCATGTTCCCGTTGGTATCCGTGTTTTGAGGCGACTGTTCGGCATTGCGGCGTTAGTGTAGCAGTTTGACAATCGTTTAGGGGCAGAATCGGTGTCAGTCTCCTCCTTGAGGGTGATGTTGTCTCTTTGAAATTTGCCGTAGCCCATCTCCAGGCCGAATCAACAACCATAACATCCCGCCAATGAGCGCAAAGAGCGCCGCAGCTCCTAGTGCTGCAGCCCATCCAAACTGTTCTGCCAGCCAAGGTGTGAGAGTTGGTGATAGTGTGCCACCGAGATTTGCCCCGGTATTCATCATTCCAGAGAGTGTGCCTGCGTGTGCTTTCGAAAGGTCAGTTGTGGCTGCCCAAAAAGCCCCGACCGTGAAATACAGCCACCCGGCGCCAAGTGAGAGCATGCCAATTGCCAGAAACGGGGCTTGCACATTCGCGCCAATGATGATTGAGAGTGCGGCGAGAATCATTCCGATTCCTCCAACACTTGCTCGTCCGACATTGAGTCCGCGAGCCTGGGTCACTTTGTCCGTGACCCATCCTCCCCATGGGCAGAATAGTGCCATGGCCAGAAATGGTGCCGACGCAAAGAACGCTCCGCGTAACACATCAAAGCCGCGGACGTTCACAAGATACAGATAGAACCATGACATGTAGACATAGGCTACATATCCCAGGCATGTATAACTCAATACCAGCCACCATACAGTGGGCGTCCGAATAATGGCACTCCATGGAACTCTGGGTTTTGTCTCCGTCAGTCCTTCTTTAGCCTTGCTGTGCCTTTTGGCTGGTTGAGACCTCTCTGTTGTAGAGGCTTCTATGTACAATGCTTCCGTGTCATTGACCTGTCGATGTTGCCGAGGGTGATCTGTGGCGTACCAATACCAGAGAAGCGCAATCCCTATCCCCAGTGCTCCGGCCGCATAAAATGCGGTTTGCCATCCATAGTTGACCATCATCCAGGCGGTGACTGGTGGCGTGAGTGCTGAGCCGATCCCGATGCCGCCAATCGTGATGCCGATGCCCAGGCCACGTTCATGAGGAGGGTGCCAGTTGGCAACGGATCGGTTGAAGTTGGGCAGCGCCGCGGCTTCGCCGACACCAATGAGAAACCGGACCAGCATGAGAGAGCCTATGATGCCAATGACGTTGGTGATTGAAAGCGTCGGGGCCAGTGCTGTGAGTGCCGTAAATATTGACCACCAAAGAACGGCAATGGTGAGAACACGACGTGGTCCCCAGCGATCACCAAGCCATCCGCCTGGTATTTGGAACACGGCATACCCAAGGACGAATGCCGAAAAAATCGATCCCATTTGCATATCGGTCAGTCCGAGGGCAGGCATCATCTGTCGAGCCGTGACAGAGATGTTGACTCGATCGATGTAGGTGACGATGCTAATGAGCAGAAGAAGGCCGAGAATCTTCCAACGTGTTCGGGTTGGCGCTTCAGCGATTGGGTAAGAAGTCATTGTTGAGATGAGTCGATTCGAGAAGACTGCGGTTCATCATGCATTGACGTTATGATGAAATTTCGCTAAGTAAAGAGATAGGCGAATGGCCTGTGTGGACGTCTTTGTGCCGAGGGGTATGTTGTTTGATAATGTATTGTGAGTGACGATTTGGTGCTTGAGGCTATCATGCTATGCGAAGGAAGAGAGGGGCCTCTCATGATCTTGCTGTATTCAGTGCGTTGATACAGGGGAAAGACCGGAGGTGGTCTTTCTTGGGCGGTGGCATTGTATCACAAGCTTTCACTTCCGGTCGCACCGAAGAATGTTTTTTGTGTTTTGAAAATCTTTTCTTGAAACCCGTAGGCAGTCCATGGTAGATGGGAGCCACCTAAGAAGGCGGAAGGCCTCACTGGCTTGTGTTCTTTCCTGATGTGCAGGAATTCAAGGGGCGGACTATCTCTCATGATGCGGAGGGGGCTCGTCGGGCTAAAGGGCGGCATCACGATACAACCTTGAAGATTGTCCGTCTTGCTGTCTGATCCTTATGGGATGCCAGTCATGATGGTTCTTAGGCGATGTCACGAACTTGTGAAACACTACACTAGGAGGGTTCGCTAATGGCAACGAAGGCCAAGCCCAAGTCGAAAGCCAACAAGCCCAAGTCAAAGGCTACGTCATCCATGGGCCGATTGAAGTCAGCCACGAAATCTAAGAGTAAAGCGAAGACAAGCAAAAAGGCGGCAGTCAAGCCTTCACGTCAGCCTGCTTCGAAAAAGAAAGCCGCAAAGAGTGCTCAATCAACCAAGAAGTCTCAATCGGCTAAGAAAGCTAAGGCCACGAGTCTGAAAAAATCATCATCCAAGGCTG
>BQIY01000383.1 GCA_021604265.1 Nitrospirales bacterium | reverse complement strand
ATCACGGCTGCGAGCAACGGTCTCCCGGGCGGAAAACACTCGAGCACATAGTCATACGTCGCATCATTGCTTGTCACGTAGGGCGAGTTATAGACAAACTGTTGAGCCTCTTGTATTGCTGGCTCTTGCGGCAACTGCAGGTTGTTCACCACTTGGTCCCAAGGCTGGCTCCGATCTAAAGAAACCGGTTCGGCTGACAGGACATCGATTTGCGAACTGGCTGTTACAACAAGTTTATCGTGGGGTTCTTGAATTGTCAGATACATCATGGGATTACCATAAAAGTCAAAACCTTCAGCACGGCTTGAAGAAGCAGGCTCGACAAAAATCGTGGAGCGCACAGTACTCTGACGCGGATGGACTCGCGGAAGTAAACGCAAAATATGATGAGAGATGGCGACTTGTTGCGTATAAGTAAACGTCGTCTTATGACTCACCTGAAACATGACGAATTACCTTTACCTCATAAACGCCCTACACACGTTTCGGCATAGAATGGCTGAAATACATGTGCATGACCTCATCTGATAATTTTTTCACTCCCTGTTCAAGCTGTCGAATGAGTCGTTCAAGGTGAGACCGACCACCACTTTTCTCATTCATGGTCGACAGCCGAAGCATATCGGCCAGTCGAAGCTCAGTGCACAAACGGGTTGTCGTCTGTTGGGCTGGGGTCAACGTGGCTTGAGACCGGTCATGGGGCAAAACCTCCAAATGCGTTTCAACTGTGATCAATTGAAAAATCACGGATCGAGGGTTCGTTTCATCCCCAAGCAAAAGATCCAATACCGCCGCAAGATTCGCTTCTGATTTATACCGTGTTCGATACGTAATATAACTGTCCGCTAACTCCAACAGAAGATTCAAGGCCCCGGTCGCCTCGGGAGCGCCGCGAGTCGTCAGATGACGCACGAGCTTCGAAAGATGACGAACACGTTCCAAACGCCGGCCCATTTCCAAAAATCTCCACGCATAACTCCTGGTCATATTCTCCATCACCATGCCGTTCAGTGCGGCAAGGTGCTGGATCATTCGGCTGAGCAAGCGAATCGTCTCGTCGATGCTCTGCCCCTTGGTCCGTCTCCACACTTGAGGAACATTGGTCAATTCCATAAGAATTTTCCAGGTATCGATCGACAAACGTTCACGAACACGATCCGCCGTGAGTCGAACATTCATAAGAATTTCAGCTAATCCGTCTGGAGAATCAGGATCAAACAAAATAACCCGCAACTCTCGTTCGACAGCCTTCGGCCCACCGCTCAGTACACGTCTTGCCCGCCGTTGTGAAAGATGCTCCTGAACGACCAGCAACGCGACCAGTCGATTCAGCGTATCGGGATCCGCTCCAAGCTCTGATGCCCCACTCAGTCGTTCCACCAAACTTCGCAGCACTCGAATGGCCCCTTCCGCACGCTCAAGATATCGACCGAACCAGAAAAAGTTATCGGCAGTCCGGCTGGGTAAGTCCTGCCCACCGCGCCGAAGATGCAAGGCTTGGGACACATGCGGAACAATGGTTGGAACGTTCTCTTGCCCTTCCCAAAGCATCCAGGTGTCTTTACTGAAATCACCAGGTTCGTGCCAATGTCCGCGCGGATCCGACTGGACAGACACACGTGTGAGCCCACCGGGCATTACCCTGTATCCGTTCGGGGATGCCGTGATATACATACGTACGGTCATTGGCACGGGCTTGAGCTTCTCTTGATTGGACCAGAACGGTGCCGTCGATGGGGAGACGATTTCTCGACCGACATATTCATGGCCGCGTCGAATAATAGCTTGCCGTAACTTATCCTTCGCTTGCCTTGAAAGGTCCGTCCCAAAAGAACTCATATGACTTGGAGTCGTCAGGCTTGTGGCAGATAAGACCCGGCGGATCATAAGTTGATCAAGCTGTTCCAATACCAATGACCGCTCTTTTGTCTGACCACACCACCACGTAGCCACGCTTGGAATTTTCAACCCTTCGCTGAAAAAATATTGACAGACGCCTCCAAGAAAACTGAGAAGAACTTCACTATCGACGAGTCCGCTGCCCAGGGCATTCGCCATCGTCACGTGCCCTGCACGAATCGCCTGCATGAGGCCAGGAACACCGGCAATCGAATCAGTATTTAATTCCAACGGATCACACAAATCAGAATAAATACGGCGCAAGACCAAATCGACCGGTTTCAATCCTTCGACAGTCTTCAGAAATAATCGATTGTCGCGCATCGTAAGATCGGCCCCCTCAACCACCGGATACCCAAGATAGCGAGCCAGATACGCATGTTCAAAATACGTGGCATTTTGTGGGCCTGGCGAGAGGACCACTGCGAAGGGATCATCACGTTGGGCAAATTGCAAAAAATGCTCACTGAAGACTTGAAAAAAGGCAGAGAGGGGTTGCACGGGAGTCTGAGTAAACACATTCGGAAGCGCTCGAGAGACGATCATGCGATTTTCCAGAGCAAACCCGGCACCAGTCGGTGCTTCCGTTCGATCCCTCAAGATCCACCATTGTCCATCGGGTGAGCGGGCAAGATCCACAGCGAGAAAATGTAGATACGTTCCGCCCTGTACCGGAACACCATGACAAGGCCTGAGAAACTGAGGATTCCCAAAGACGACGGCCGGCGGAAGTATCCCATTCTGAATCAACCGCTGTGGTCCGTACAGATCAGCGAGTACGTGGTTCAATAAACGCGCACGTTGAATCAGGCCTTCTTCAAGTTGCTGCCACTCTGCCTGACTAATCAGCAACGGAAAAAGGTCAAGCTGCCAGGGTCGCACCGCCTGCTGATCATCCTGTCGAGCCAGATATGTCATCCTATCATCATGAAGCATGCGTGCGGCTGTTTCATGGGCCTGACGACACGCAGCCGGGTCTAACCCGCTAAACGTATTCAGGAGCTCCTGCCAATGTGGTCGAACGGAACCATCTGATGACACCAGCTCATCAAATGTCCCTTCTTTCGGCGGATAAATGATGGGTAACCCCTGTGAAGTGTTTAATTGGTCGCGCGAATAAAACGTCTTCATCGTTGCTTAGAAAAATAGAGAGAGAAACTGTTGCGTTTGAAGCATCTTCATGAAGGAAGAGAGAAAACCGGACATCTATGTTGACCACCGAAGATCCAGGGTACACGGAAACTCCGGCCGCGATTCATCGACCGGCTCTTCATACATACCGCCCGTGTGTCCAAACGGAAAGAATCTTGCCAATCGGCGACTTTCCGCTTCATACGCATTGACCGGAAACTGTTCAAAGTTTCGTCCGCCGGGATGAGCAACATGATAGGTACATCCGGCTATAGCCCGCTTCGACCAACGGTCGTAGACATCAAAGACAAGTGGTGAATGAATGCCAATAGACGGATGCAGACTCGCAGCAGGTTTCCAGGCCCGATATCTGATCCCTCCAACGGCTTCGCCTTGGCGCCCAGTGGGTATCAGCGGAACTCGACGACCGTTGCAGGTTACCATATAGCGGTTTTCGGTCAAACCAGAAAGTTTGATCTGCAGACGTTCCACAGACGAGTCGACATGACGG
>BQIY01000382.1 GCA_021604265.1 Nitrospirales bacterium | reverse complement strand
ACTCCAATGGAAGCCAGCAAACCGTGAATCGCCGCTTTCGGAAAAAGCTTGACAAGAATTCCTATGCGAAAAAGTCCGAGTACAATTTGGTAGACGCCTGCCACAACCCCAACACCTAGCGCCAAACGATAGGCCTGCAAGTCCTTCGCAGGGTCTTCTCCGCCCGTAAAACCAAATTCCTGAACGCAACCTAATGCAATCACAATCAAACCAGCAGCAGGTCCCTTAATTGTCAGTTCTGAATTGCTCAGGAAGGTGGCAACGAGACCGCCAACAATTGCCGTAAAGATGCCCGCCACCGCGGGATATCCTGAAGCCAGAGCAATTCCCAGACACAGCGGCAACGCAATAAGAAAAACTAAAAATCCAGAGAGGATATCGTTCTTGGCATGGGTTTTAAACCCGTCAAGATTCCCCTTGGGAATTTCAGTAGAATCGAATGACATACTCATGGATAGTGTTTCCTCTATCGTATGTTTTAACACGAATCCGTACTGGTCATGCTTGATCTTCCTTTGGAATATCGGACGCGGAAGAATTATATATTAATTCAAAGCGAGGTGCTGAATGAAGCGAACACGCAGGCATCACAGTCGGGAATTTAAGCAGGAAGCAGTCGCGTTGGTGGTGGAACATAACGACAGTCGTGTGGCCGCTGGGCGAAGTTTATGCGTGAGTGGTGCGTTGATTGGGCGGTGGAAGGACGAACTAGAAGCCCATAAGACAGAAGCTTTTCCGGACAAGGAAACCACCCCACCGAGCAACAGCCATTCCAAGACCGCACGGAAGCGCGTCAGGTGATCTTTGAGTTTATTGAATGTGTCTATAACCGGCAGTGTCTCCATCAAACGTTCGGCTATTGCAATCCCGAGGCGTCTGACTCTTAACTTGGTGTCTGTATTTTTAGGGCCACCTCAGAATGACCCGTATTCTGTATTGAAATGGCACTAGGAGTGTTTTTGTTTTGCCCTTTTTCCTTAAGCACGGTGATTCAATAATACCTAATGAGGATCTCCAAAAAGAATTCGCAATAAAAATACTCCTAAAAAGGCAGACATAAACCAGGTGCACGCTCTTATAGAAGTAGTTTTAAAAACTTGCCAATAGCTTCTTTTTCCTCGAATCCAATCCCACGCATCATCTCCAAATACAAATAGAACTACCGATGTAAGGAACCAGATCGTTCCGAGGATGGCGAGTGGAATGTGAAAGGGGGCACCGAGTCGTTCTCCCGTGCCAATTACCAATGTCATAGTGATACCAGAAATCCCTGCTGTAAAATGAGTAGCTCTAGGGAGTTTCATATAAATTGAAGCAAAGGCAGGTCGTATTGTAACACATCCGCACTGCTGCAAGTTGATGATCTACGTCATAACCACGAAAACAAAATGCTTCAATGTCAAGATAGAAGAGCTTGGAATCAGGTTGCATGGGGTTAAAAATTAATTCTATATACTTCTGGTTGGTTCGAGAGCATCGAGAAAGCCTGTAGTGCTTCCCGTCGCGGCAGGAGAGTTTTTCACTATCAAGATCACGGAAGCCTTTCTTATTTCTAAAGCGTATAAACCTAGACTTGCCCCTAAAACTAAAATCAAGATTGCCCCCCCCCCTTTTTTCTCATCCGACCTCCATGTCTAGGATGATCGAGAATGAGTGCTCAAGCAGTCTCTGCGCCAAATGACATAGGCCGTGAAGGCCAAGAGTGAAACGAAGAATACGGAGCGAATGCGTCCGAATCCAAAGCATGCGAAGTTGCTCGTCGCATTGAGAAGGCCGAAGCCGGCATAGACCAAAAAGACAAACAAGGCCCAACGACGGAGTGTGAGAAAGCCATACCCAATGGCGAGATGAAGCGCTGGGGATTGAGCTTTGACCAGGAGACCGGGGAGGCCAGTAGGTTTGGTGCAAAATACGGACAGGAGGTAGTCAGGATTCGCCAAAATAATGTACAGGTCCGTGAGCGCGGTGAGCAGAAATAACCCGCCAAGATATCGAATGTCGTGAGCGCGTTTCCAGGCAAGGTGTAACGTAGCCCATTGACCTTGTGGAGTTGGGAGGTACGCTTGATAGGCTTGAAGGCACCACCAAGGCAAAATAATTAACATGCCAAAGAACCAGCCCGCTCCCGGTCCCCCGACGGCTCCGAGAATCCAAGTGAAGACTCCGAGCAGTCCTCCTACCATCAGCACCCAGGTCATATGAATGGGATACCCCCTGACTAAGTGCCCAAGTCCTGGAAGGATAGCCGAAAGGATTCCCCCAAGCGGAGAAGTGCTCGATTGATCGGATTCGGAGAAATTCTGTTCAAGTCCCATGGGAAAGAATAGAGGTGTAGTAAGCTGAAGGGCAAGCCGAGCAGCAGGGATCAAAAGGATGTCATCGAAAAGAAACTTGGCCTGCGAGAAACGAGAACATTGTAGGCATCGCCAATGGACAACGCAGCCCGATTCTGATAGGTCCTCGACTCTCAAGATCACTTCTTCCTGCATTTTTGTTGATTATTTGGGATGTAAGGGGAGCGTCCGCTTTTTAAAATTTTTTCACGCCCGCTCTTTTCGCAGCTGACTGCAAATCTCCATCAAGTGTGGCTAGCGATAGGCCTAACCGTAAGGCGAGTTCAAGGTAGGAAGCATCGTAAGCAGAGAGTCTGTATCGCCTGGCCAGTTGAAGGGTATCAGATAGTGCTTGTGTAAAAGTGGCTGGATCCACTTCAATATCGACATCGTCAAGCATCTCAAGAAATGCTGTGCTTCTTGCCTCTGATACCAAGTCTTTGGCTTCCGCCCTGGCAATGACATTGGCAACCTCGAATCCCCATGTGACTGGGACAAAGGCGCTGACATGCTTCATCGCGTCAAGCACTTTACCTGCGTAAGTTAACTCTCGTGGTTGGCCATCACCGAAGAACCAACGCATGGTCACTGAGTTATCAAGAACGAAACTCACGCACGTCCCTCTTCGATGAGTTTCTTAATATTGACCACCCCGCGCACAGGATTAGCCAGCATAAAGGCCTTGATCTTTTCTGCAGCCGCAATTTTGTCTTTTGCCTTCACCCCCGCGCTAGGCACAAGATCCGCCACGGCTTCCCCGCGATTTGTGATGGTAAAGCTTTTCCCGGTTTTTACTTGCCGCAGTAATTCTGGAAGTTTCGTCTTCGCTTCATAGGACCCAATTTCAATTTTCATAACCTCCTCCTGCATCAGGTGTCATATATAGACTAGTCTATATGCTAGTCTATGATAAGGCAAGGCCTAGGGCTGATCATGTGTGCACTGATATTGATGTCCTGGCAATGGGGAATTCTTCCCCAGATGAAAGTAGGGCAAGGATCAATATGAAGCGTAGTCGAGGTTAGAAGGAATGCGAAAAATATGTTTCCTAGAAAGGTCGAGACGCCGTTGGACAGAAAGGTTCCTGGCACCTTTCTCTTGGTGCTAGAATGAGACGGCTCTAGAAAAAATGAATGATCTCCATTCTGGAAAATAGACGGCCCGCATGAGGTGAAAATAATGGATTGTCATTAAAGTGAGGTAACGATG
>BQIY01000381.1 GCA_021604265.1 Nitrospirales bacterium | reverse complement strand
CAGATAGTGGTGGCACAAACGCAGAAAACCTATCGAGACAAGTCAATGAGGTGAGGTGGCCGCATTCTTCTTTTCGAATCAATACGTTAGTTTCTTCTCAAACGTCAGCGGCACATCAGCCAATAACTCGGCAATCCGCCTACCCGCATCTCCGGTACCGTAGAGAGGGTCTTCCGCGACTCTTCCCAGCGCCGCTTGCTTTTGAATGGCTGTCAGGATGTCGTGCCTCTCGTATCCCACATCAATGACATTGGCGCCGCGGTCACGTCCTGCTTGACGGCTGCCAATATTAACGGCCGGTACCCCCAAATAGGAACATTCTCGAATTCCTGCACTCGAATTTCCCACAAGACATTGACTGCGATAGATCGTTTGGATAAACACATCCGGCGGAAGGTTTCTGAAAAAATGGACATTCGGCAACTCTTGATGTTCTCGGAACACACGAATACCCTGAGATGTCCCATCCGACCCCGCATCGACATTTGGCCAAAACCACAGTGTCGAGAGGCCGCTCGCATGGACCGCATGCAAAGTTTCCTCAATATGTCGACGGGCTTCTCGATACTCAGTTGTCACCGGATGCTGCAAGACCACAATATACCCGTTAGAAATATCAAACTCAGATCCCGTGCCTCCATACCTATCAAAAAACGTCTGACTCGTCTGCGGAGGATTCGCCACAGCTTCTTTGGCGACATCGATCGAAGGGCAACCTGTCACAAACACACGGTCAGTACGCTCACCCATCCGTATCACGCGCTCGGAGGCTTGTTCCGTCGCCACAAAATGGAGATCGGCCAGCTTGGTAATAGCATGACGAACTTTTTCATCAATCGACCCGGTAATTTCACCGCCCTGAATATGGACTAATGGAATATTCATATAGGCGGCACAGACCGCGGTCGCCATGGTCTCAAAACGATCGGCAATGGTCACCACCACATCCGGTTTCAAGTCATCAAAAACCGTGGCCATCTCGGCAAGTCCCAGGCCGGTGGATTTTGCGGACGTCACAGGACTCTCACCTTCTACAATCATGTACACACGGCGATTGATGGAAAATCCCTCTTGCTCAATGACATGACTGGTTCCTCCGTAGCGATCCAGTAAGGCCGAGGCTGCTACGACTAACTGCAATTCAAGAGCAGGATGAGATTGAATTGCCTGTAAGGCTGATCGAATTCTGGAGTAACTCGGTCTCGCCGTCACCACCACGCAGACGTTACGTTTCTTCATACCAGCTATTCCAAATCCTCAAGCAAGATACAGGCATCACGTTTCACGCTACGCCGAAGACGTCGTCCAAGCACCTGAGACAATTGAGAAGGAGGAATTCCGGTCCCTGGTTTTTTCGCGGTGAGATGCTCACGAGTTAAGATGGTCCCTTCCACGACATCGTCTTTCGCTACAATACTTTTCATAAAAATGTCTCGAAGAGACGCAATGTCCGGAGGCAAAATTGTTTTCTCGATCGGATTGGATTTCATGCGTTCGATCACACGAATCCCGTCAACCAACTGCCGTAGCTCGTCAGTCGTGATTGAGGCTGGAACATCAGGTCCAAACATCTCACGGCTGAGGGTGACGTGCACTTCTAACACTTCAATGCCAATCGTTGCCGCCGCCAAACCGGGATAGATGGCACCCGAATGATCCGACAAGCCGACGGAACAGCCATACCGCTCTCGAAACATGGTTAACACATTCAACCCAATTTGCTCAGGCGGGCAAGGATAGCGTGAGGTACATTGAAACACCGCTAAGGCTTTCGTCCGCTCACGCACATGCTGAACCGCCAGATCAATTTCCTCAACCACGCTCATTCCTGTCGATAAAATGATCGGCAGATTCGTGGCCGCCATCGATTCCAATAAGGGAAAGTTCGTGATCTCACCAGAGGGGACTTTCCAGGCTTCCACACCGACGTCGGTCAGCAACTTGACCGCCTCCAAAGAAAAAGGAGAGCTCAGAAAACACAATCCTCGCTCCTTCGCATGATCGCGTAAACTCACCCATTGCTCAGGAGTGAATTCCATACGACGCCAATAGTCGTATCGTGTTTTGTCTTGACGACTAAATGACTTTCGCCAGGGTTCAGCAGGAGTGCTTTCAGCCGCAGCAATATGCGTCTGAAACTTGACGGCATTGGCCCCCGCAGCAGCAATCGCATCAATAAATGCGTGCGCGAGGCCTAAACTGCCATCATGGGATTGACCGACTTCGGCAATAATGGCACAAGCGGAACCCGGAACGGGTTGTTGGAGCCAGGTCGGATTCATTGATTGCTCATTCACAGAATTGAAAAGGTCACAATTGAATAACTATCAGTGCGATGATGACTCGGTCTTCGCAGCCTGGTCACGCTGCCACACCACATTAGCAAGATCAAGCTCAAACGGTTCATCAATATTAATAATGTGCCGATCAATCACCACGCCGACACAATCATCTTCAACGATATGCCCGTTCGTCAGAAGCGTTTCTCTCGTCACGGCATAACACAATCCATTCCGCGAATAGTAAGGAGGAATCGTTTGTCGTCGTGAATGCCGGGCACCATCTTTCACATAAAAATCGAGGGAACCCGACGGGGTCAATGTGAGCATTTTTTGAGGCGTATAGTGACCCGGCACACGGCTCACCGTGGCAGCGGCATGATGCCCGCCGTCAACCAAAGCCTGCACCGTTCGCTCAACTTCTTCCGGTTGACGTAAGGGCGTTGTGGGTTGCAAGAGGAGAGAAATCTCAAACCGGCACTGATAGTAGTCTTCACTTTGCCTCCATGCATGTTGCCACATACCCACCGAAGATGCTTGATCATCAGCGAATTCTGCCGGGCGAAGAAATGGAACATCCAGACCATGGGCACGACCTTCCTCTGCCATTTCCTCATCATCAGTAGAGAGAATGGCGTGATCTATCCAGTGAAGCGCCTTAACGGTTTGAGCCGCATGCGCAATTAACGAATACTCGCCCACTTTACACAAATTTTTTCGGGGTATTCCCTTGCTGCCTCCGCGGGCGGGTACTACGGCCAAAATACGCTGTCCCTGCCAAGCCACAACATCTCCTGTGAAAAACTATATCGCTCAAGCAAAACAAATCATGTTGAGCTGAGTTATTCAATCAGTCATAACAAAAGTAATGCGTTCAGAATCGGATCGGTACCGGAACAGCATGAGACGGATTGATCGGGTTGCACAGCGTTGACTGCCCTAATACCACAGTCTCATAGCCGGTTCGACACCGATTGACACACGTTTTCTGCACACACGAGAGAATGTCACGCTACGACTCAATCATCGCGTCAAGGCATCTAAAACTCTGAGGTCTCTGTCTGCAATTTATCCAGCTTTTCTTTGAGGGAGGCAAACGTCTCACAAATACACATGAGCTGATCAGTGGTATGGGCTGCACTCACACTACAACGCAGTAAACTGAGACCATTGGGTGTTGCAGGTGGCAGCATCAGATTGACATAGACACCCTGTTCAATGAGACAATTCCAAAAAGCAATGGCATACTCCTTTGACGGAACAGTC
>BQIY01000380.1 GCA_021604265.1 Nitrospirales bacterium | reverse complement strand
CACCCAAGCGGCATGTTGAGCCCGCTTTTTCGTACCCGTGATATTGCCAAGGGGCATGGCTATACCCTTCACCCCGAAACCAAACGCCTTTCAAGTCAGTATGAAGAAGAAACAGTCGGTCATCGAAACCGGCGATAAGGTCGAATGTGCGGCCAAATCCATGCATCGTCGTCCGTAACGGTTCTAAACCCTGATCTACCTTACGATACGCCTTGAATAATGCAACAAAGAAAGAGATTTCAGAAATTGCAGGCACTGAGCTGGTGCAATAGAAGACAATCAACCTGAGGCACTAAAAAATATGTTGAATTAAGGTAAAAAGCTAGAAAATCAGGGAGCAAATGCCACACTTTAGTTGCATTTAAGCAACACTTCATTAAGCGCAGACCTAAATGAATCAATACTTTATTATATTTTTCAACATGTTACGCTTATGTAAATTATGAGCATTAGTATTGCTTAATAACAGTAGAGATCCGTGCGAGTTCATGAAACTTTAATGAATAGTTAACAAGATAAAACAATATGCAGACCATGAGAAACTTCAAAGCCTTTACTCTCCTGAGCCTTGTTTGCGTACTATTCTTTTCTGGCTGCCAAAGCCTTCAACCCACGGAAAAAAGTGAGTTAAGTCTCCAAGACTCAGAGTTTATGGGTCTGTGGACCCTCTACAACGACTGCGTGGTGGACCGTAATCCCTTACAGATGCAGGAGTATGTCTCGCAATTATCAGAAGCGCCTGGGCCAATCACCATTCATCACTCGCCCATTCCTTTGCCAAAGTTTCTGAAAAATTTGACCTCTGCCCGGAGTTCACGGCTTTCTGTTGATCCAAGAGCCATGGCAGTTTCCTGTGCCTTGCAAGCAGGGCAAGCTGCGTGGCAATCAGGCCGCTACCTTTTGGCGCAAGACCTTTTGCAGTCCATCATTGACGAGTATCCAGAACCGGAATATGCCTACTATGTGTCAGAAGCCCGCACGGCGATTCGACAAATTCCATCATTCCGCAACGTGTCCCTTACCGAATAAGACTTTTCACGTCTCTTCGACGGTCTACTCCCGCATTCCACGCAAGTTAAAGCCCATCTCTAATGGGTAAAATTCAGAGGAGAACTTTGCCTTTGGGCTTTTGAGGTTTTTCAGGTTGACAGATATCACACTGACACAAACGCCGTAAGACTGTGTAGGAATAGATCCCAGTATCATGGCCGTCACTCCATTTAAACCGAAGCGCATAGCGCCCTACGGCTTCGATATCTTGAACCATGATTAGTAAAGGAACGGAGTCTGGCTTGAGCCGTAATTCCCCGGTCCATTCATCAACGCAAGCGGCACAGGGACATTGCTGACGAAGATATCGAACAGGATACACCCCGTGATGGCCATCACTCCACTCAATACCCAGTACGCCATTCTCCAGCCAATTCATATCCTTTGGCTCAAGGATCTCATTTGTCATCAGATAGGCTCCTTTGAGAGTCTTGAGAATCAATTAAATCACGGATAACGCTAAGATGATACGCTCATCGCTGGTAGTGATCTTCCGATCACCCCCTCTACATAGGCTTCAATGACATGTTCGATTTCCTGTCGAATTTGACCGCTGGCTCGAAGACGTGTGACCTTCGCAAATGGCAGCCGCCTGGCTTGCAGGATGAATGCAACGCTACCAGGGGAAATGGGAAGACCTCGACCAGGCAATCGTTCGCTGCACATCTGACACATGACTCCACCTGCCTGCACAAAGAACCTCACGGGTACGCGTTCTGACGATTTCCCGCATTCGGTACAGCAATCGATTTGAGGGCGAAACCCCGTATGCCCAAGAATATGAATTTGAAATAACAGCGCACACAACTCTGGATCATCAACGGATTCCAGAGTCGATAACCCTTCGCTGAGCGCGCAAAAGACCGCGTGATTCGGGTCTCGATCTGGAGTCACGGCACGGATAAAATTCACGATTCGCGCTGCAGCCGTCATGAGCCGTAAATTCTCACGCAGTCCTTCGAAGGACCCCGCAATATCGACTTGACTAATGCGCGCCAGTGATTCAATATTTTTTTCAAACAACGTCAGCTCGACAAGTCGAAATGGTTCAAGTGCACTGCCAAACCGACTTTTCATTCGCCGTGCCCCGCGTGCAATGCCACGCACTTTTCCCACTTGTTCCGTATAGAAAGTCACAATTCTGTCAGCTTCTCCCCAGCGCTGACTTTTAATGACAATCGCTTTCGTTTTGTAGAGCGGCATGGAAAATTATTGTAAAGGTACAAAATGTACAATACAAAGTGAAATCTCTCACTGTTGTCTGAAATTTTTCATTTGACACTTTGTATTTTTCACGTTTCCATTGCGCATATTGTCCTTAATATCCCAGCTCAAGGAGCAGGTGCTCATTATCTCGCCAATGTTCACGAACTTTGACCCATAATTCCACATGCACCTTCAACCCAAATGCCTTTTCCATATCCAGTCGAGCTTCTGTGCCTATCGCCTTTAATCGTTGCCCCTGTTTTCCGATAATAATTGGTTTTTGTGACGACTTTTCAACAAATATGGTAGCGGTGATATGAGCGCGTGAATTCTCTTCAATAAACTCCTCCAGGAGAACGGCGACTGCGTAGGGAAGTTCGGCATGGGTGTGGAGCAGGACTTTTTCCCGAATCATTTCGGCTGCCATTTGACGCATCGATTGATCAGTCAGAAAATCTTCTTCATAATATTGTTCTTCTTCCTCTGGCAAATATGAGAGCGTCAGTTCAATCAAACGCTCAATATTTTCCCCGTTCTTAGCGGAAATTGGAACAACCTCTGACCAGTCACGCATTTGCTGACATTGTTCGATTAACGGCAGCAATCGCGACCTTCGCACTTCATCCACTTTATTGATGATCAAAAAGACACCCGCATAGGTTTGTGATTTCGTGGCCGCCTCAACTTGCTCCACCACAAATCGGTCTCCGGCTCCAGGAGGTTTATTGGCATCCATCATGACATAGATCATATCGGCATCAGGAAGCGTGTCTAATGTTGTTCTCACCATTTTCCGATTCAATTGATGTTTCGGTTTATGAAGTCCAGGTGTATCAAGGACCGCCAGTTGCGCACTCGAGAAATGTCCGACTCCAAGGACTCGCGTCCTTGTGGTTTGCGGTTTATCCGAGACAATCGCAATTTTTTGCCGTACCAGGGCGTTCAGGAGTGTCGACTTCCCGACATTGGGTCGTCCGACAATCACGAGAGTTCCAAATTTCATCGCCGTTGTATCCTCTACGATAATATGAAAAAACAGGTATCCCGCATTCAGGAGGACTTCAGATATTAAGAGAAAGGAATAGTCAACGATTACGGCGTTGATTGGGAATCCATGAGACGAGGTTCAACGAATTGATAGACTGTTTCCCCTTGTCTCACCATCCCTAGCCGGTTACGGGCAAGTTCTTCAAGTTTCAGTGGATCAGACTTCACTCGACGAATTTCATTCTCCAGAGCGGCATTGGTCTTTTCAATATCCTGAATGTGCTGCGCCAATTCTTCGGCTGCGTG
>BQIY01000379.1 GCA_021604265.1 Nitrospirales bacterium | reverse complement strand
CTTTGCAAAAAGTAAACGAATTTTTCATCGAGAGTCACGAGCACGACAATACTCTCGGTTAATTGTATGTTTTTTAAAAACCCTGCCCAGTTGATGAAGCTGGGTAGGGTTTTTTATTGACTTTGCCTCATAAAACGACCTCTCCCACCTGCCGATATTGACAGGTCTTGAATTTCTTGACTAGACTGCTAGTAGTGTTTTCATTCATCTCACTGTAACTAAGGGAGCACCACACTCGTATGACTAAATCCAAAACACGCTCACTGGATGAAGACAAGCAAGCTTTGCAAACAAAGATCCAAGAGCATAAATCAAGCACTCAAGACGCACAGGGCAACCGGACCGTTCGCTCACTTCGAAAACGTCTCAAACGTATTCAGCGAAAAGTTCGAAGCACGAAAGCAAGAGAAGCCAAAGCGGCTGCCAAGAACGCACCAGTCGCAGAATCATAAAGACAGACGTGTGTCACGGTGTCATAGCTCAGAGCAATCAACGTTCATCTGATTATAGGACCATACTTGGGGTAACAGTAGGGTGAAGGAAGGAATTTCACATGAGTGACGAAATCAAAGATTCACAAAACGAACCAGAAATAACTGAAGCTCCGGCAGACCCTACCGACCTCAATGTCAGTGACGAGTTTGTCGACGAAGTTGCTGACGCTGTCACCGCTGAGGACGACACGTCCCTCACCGAAGCCAGTGCGGAAGAAGGATCTGAGGAAGAAGGCGAAGAAGAATTTGAAGAAGAAAAAGTCAAAGATGAAATAGATATCCAGATCGACTTACTTCAGGACCCCGAATGGGTCGTTCGCCAAGAAGCTGTCATTACCCTCGGGGAAATGGGTGATGAGCGATGCATCGAACCACTTGCCCGATGCTTGCGGGATGGCGACTGGCAGGTCCGAGAAGCCGCCGTCGAAGCCGTAGCCATGATCGGCTCACCCGCCGTCGACATACTCTTGAGATATTTACGGGATTGGGACTCACGAAAGTATGCGATCAAAGCCCTTGGCAAAATAAACGATGAACGGGTACTCGATCCACTTATTTCTATGCTGAAGAATGATGAATTTAAAGATGACGCCACGAATGCGCTTGCTGAACTTGGACTTCCAGCGGTAGAAAAACTCGTTATAGCACTCAATGACAAAGATGAATTTGTACGAAAACAGTCGATTCTTGCACTGGGAGAAATCAAAGACCCAGCAGCGGTCGATCCCCTCATTGAAAATCTTAAAAATGATGACTGGTGGGTTCGCTTAACCTCTGCAGCTGCCTTAGAAAAAATTGGTGACCCACGTGGCCGCGATGCGATTAAACCCTTGCTAAAAGATCCAGATGTCGTTGTCCAAATGCGAATCGAGCGAATGCTGAGTTCGTGGAAAAAACATCCGGTGAATGCCTAAGGCAGGAAAAGAAAATTCAGAAAAAGCGAGCACCGCATAGAGACAGGCGAACTTCTTTGAGAACAACTACGGTAGTAATTCATCAAGCTTGGCCTGAACCAAGTCAAGCGTTTCTCGTGACACACTCTCTCCTTGAACCAGACGTTGTTGTGCCTCAAGGATTTGGTACATAAGCTCTTCCACTCGTTTCCCAACGTGTCCATCGCCTTCAACAGCTTTGGCATTCCCTAAATGCTCAAACGCGAAACCCAATTCCTTAGCCGCATCCTTGTACTGATGGTCCAACAATTTCGATTTCCCTTCGATGAGCCGCGCCTTGGCCTGCAGAAACTCTCGTCGCAGCGAAAGTTTCTGGTCTAATCCGATGGTCTGTTCAATCACGTCTCCTGATAATTCCCGTATCTTCTGTTTAATTTCGTCGGGACGTTGCCCTGTGTAGTATCCAAGGCTAAACACCGCACCCAATACGACCAAAACGAGCAACATCTTCACAAGACACCCCCGCATTACAGGACATTGGAGAAACGCGCCATCATGACCACACGATAAGAAGTCGTCTATCCAGAATGATCATGGGAAATTGAGAGGAATGGTTTCGGGAACGATCACAAGATATGTATATTCAAGTATACCAATCTTTACGAGTCAATCAAGAATCTACGTCGATTGGCACGCCAGTCTGCTCATTGCAGCAAATCTCGTTGGAGGATTACGCATGCCCCACGGGTTGATCTCCACTTGATTGAGCAAGCGATGCCACAACGGCAAATCGTTCGCCAAGAATACGCGTTACACGATTCATATGCTGCGTCAACTCCTTGGCTTCCTGCGGTTGAAGGTCACGTTGAAACTGAGGATGAATACCCCACCACGAATCAATTTCTTCTCCAGAAACTTTTGACATCACACGAACGAGTGTAATGGTCTGCGTCGGGCCCGATTCATCTTGAGGCGCCGTCGAAGACGGGTCTGAAGGTTCGCTGGCTTCCGGCCCCACAGACTCTTGGTTCTTGGGCTGAGACGAGGAAGCTGTCGCATCTTCAAAAAGCTTGCTCAATGCCGGGACAACGGAACTAACACATAACAACGCGGCGGATGTCAGTCCCTCACTGCCTGACGCTTCCATTTTTCCCGTAACACGGACGGCAAAGGCTTGAAAAAACGCATCACGCTCCTTACTTTCTTCAGTCACTACAAATTTATGTCGCTCATAAATTTGCCGGCTTTCGGACACGGTCTTACCAATCGCTAATGTTACCTCCATCTCATCGATTTCAGCGACACTCATAGTCGGCGCTAAATTCGTGCGTAACTGCATGCTCACAGAATCTTCTAGACTATTCATAAACTCCGGTTGATCCTGAATAGGGATATGGAACGCGGACAAACGATCAATCAGATTAAATTGCACACGAAGGAACTCTAAATAGACTCCCCACTCTTGTGTGCGATTGAGCTTCAACGAATGCTTCTGGTCGCTTCGCTTCATCAACGCAACGGATTCTCTGGCAACACCAAGCATGGTATCGGCCAGATCTTTTAAGATAGGTCCATAGGTTTCAGGTAATTTCATGACACCGCCTTACATGAGGGATAGTAAAGCAAAAGTATACCGTATACTTTCTGAACCTGTCCAAGGGACCACAAATCCGTGAACTCCAAGCAGAGCGATGCATTTCTTTTCTGCCTCTCCCTCTGATTTCTGACGAAAATACATAGTCATCGTCGATAATACTGGACAGAATAGAACTCTTCACCATAGATGAAATACTTGAAAAAACCCTTGTTGTTCAAAGAGTATAGGCAGTATCTCATTAAAAAGGTTAGAGTTCACGGCAAGGATAACCAATTCATTGCAACCCCAGAACTCGTATGCTATACACGCCAGAAGGGAAAAACGTATCTCGTTGTTCGCATCTCGCATTTCGTGAGAATATTTTTCTGTCTTTTCTTCACGAGATACGCTTCATGGGCGACGAACAACGCATGTCAAGACGAGCATCGATTGACGAATATTGGGGTCTTCATGACACGCGAGGCCTCACCCTTCACTCAATTCAGCATTAGTTACAAGTACTTATGGACTCAGTAACTCCCGGCTCAAAACTTTATGTGTTGAAACGTCCGGCGGCGGATGCCCCCGCACC
>BQIY01000378.1 GCA_021604265.1 Nitrospirales bacterium | reverse complement strand
CATCCAGCAAGGCCACAGCCATTTTGGCGCCCGGAGCGTACCCTCAGTACGTGAGCACGACAAAACGGCGAGAACGCCGCTGGTGGCTTTTTTCAACATTCCCATTATGTTCCTTCGCGTGTGCGTGTCGACTTTCCCATTAAGCAGGACCAGCCCAGGCCAGAAGCAGTTTACCGTATGAAGCCACGACCCGACCACCAACCCAATAAAAAGTCAGAAAATTCCTCGCCCTTGTAGGGGTTTGTTCCGAAGCGGAACTCGCGGAGCCTGGCCTGAGAAGCCGAAGGGCTTAAATAGTCCTCGCCGAATCCCCGAAGTTGGCTGCGCTCCTCGGCCACGCCAAAGGCAGGTTTATCTCTGAGTCAGGATGAGGCGACCAGAGAAACTCGAAAAGAAGAAGTCTCTCCCACTCCACCACGATCTCGGCCAATAGAGATGGGGGAGGGAGGTTAGGGCCAAGGTGGGAGTGATGCGTGAATGGAAGCCCTGACCCCGCAACCCAGATAGGCTCGGTCTATGGGATGCTGAATCCTGTTTTCTACTCTACCCAACCACTTATAGTCCAAGCGCCGCCAACTCCGGCTTTAGCGCAGCCTCCAGTATTGTCATAGTGTCGACCATCTCCGATTGAATCCTCGGCCATTCGGACTCCGGGCTTCGGTAGCCTCCGTTCTCAAGAACGTGCTTGATCCGGCAGGCGCGTTTGGCCTCGAGACGTTCCCACGAAAGTGTCCCACCGAATGCTTTTTCAATTTCGTCTTTGCGCGCGTGGAGTTGGTCGAAAATACGTTTGTTTTCCCCTACCTCGCCGCGATCGATGTAAAGTTCAGCGAGGCCGTATTCCTGGACGATCACATAGTTGAAGCCGAGCCCGCGGATGCCCGAGCTTGCTCCGATCCAATGGTAGGCCCCCGGTTTAATGTTGGCGTGACGCGTGTGCCTGTTGTGGGCAATGGCCACCAATCCCTGCCAGAATTTTAGGCGCACGTCGTAGCGTTCTGCCCTTTTCTTTCGTCCCACCTGCCCCTTCTCTCGGAGTTGAACTTGATATTCATTCGCCTCCGGCAGCGGGATGATCTGCTGAACATCGATCAGCCGCTTCTCGCCATCCTGATAGGGGCGCAGCCGAACGCACCGGATGTCGATGTCCCGCTCGCGCAGCCAGAGCACGGCGGTGGTGAGTTCCTTCCCAAAATCTTCAGAAACCAGCATGATGCGCACATCAGGCGCGAATGCTTCTTCGTCTGGTTCCTCCCAGCCCAGAAAAGTGAGCATGCGGGTACGTGCTTCTTCTGTCGGCTCGCTGATCCTGGCCAGAAATTCTCCATGGATCAACTCGGCACGTTCAAACGTCATCGCCGAAACCATACTGGCATAGCGGATAGCTTGGAGTTCCATGTGCCCGCCGTCATTCGTCCGCTTCAGTTCGATCACTACGAGATTCGCCTGTGGGTCAATTGCGAGCAAGTCGATGCGGCGGCGGCTGTCGTCCCAATCGCTGAACTCCTCCGTGAGCACGTAGAGATCGTCTCCCAGCACTTCGATCTGCGTCCGTAGCAACCGTTGGAGGTCATCGCGCTCGCGCAATTTGAGGTCGGCAAACGACGCTTGGCTGATTGGGCGGAACGCATCAGAAGTCATTTCGTAGAGTGGCATGGTAGGTGTCCTAATTTAAGATCTACTTGGTCTGCCCCGGCGACCGGTGCTGGACGCGGGCGAGGCAGAACCATTGTTGTTACTGGGGGTGCCGGTGAGTTCGGCAACGAGGGCGGAGAGGAGTTTCGCGGCGGTGGCGAGTTGTGTTTCTAGTTGCTCGCATAGGGCCATGAGTTCATCCACCTTGGTAACGATGCGGTTTTGTTCCAGGGCGGCTTCGAGGGGCATGCCAAGAGTAATGTGTGAATATAAGACCTGTCCCCGCTTCTTGACACATAAGACACTGTTCAGCCGTCGTATACAAAACGAGGGTTGTCCAATCGACCGGGGTATGGTTGGCTTCGCCCATATATCATTTCCTTTGTTCCTTTTCGTCTATTGTCCCACGCTTTTTGTAACAAGTTTTGTTTTATTGCAAACTGTGCATTGTCCCTTTTGTTTACTGAATTCTTTTGTTGTCTTCAGCGCCGCAGTCGCGTTCCTCGCCATGTGCCTATTTTCACCAGACCCCAACTGGAGTTTCTTGCCAAGACAGTCATCGCAAATAGGATTTCTGAATGTATGGAGAAATTGTGCAATCTTTTCTTCGACGTTCATATGCATCCCCTCAGGAAATCGCAAACTGGCTCACCAACCCAGCAAGGCTCATATTCTCAGCAATGGCATCATGGGGGATAAGAACATATTTCCAGGGTTTTCCACCGTTGCTGAGCGCATGGGTAGAGGCACGGGTGCACCAGGTGACCGCTGCTTCTTTTTTGGCTAAAACTTCTTGGTTCGTCATGTCTTTTTGGGCTTTGGGCTCAAGCATATAAATACAATCTTCAGTTTCAGCCACGAAGTCAGGCTGATATTCGTGCTGTACGACACCGGCCTTATAGAAAATCTGAAATTGTCCAGAAGCTGGGCGAAACCATTTTTGCGAGTGTCGGTCCAGAATAATGGCCATCTTTCGTTCAGTATTCGAGTGAAACTTTTGAATGGAATATAAGGCTTTCTGGAATCCCCCAAAAACCATCTCTGTAATACGGCCAGGGACTTCAACGGTCTGACGAAAGTCATAGATCGGCTCACCATCTTTGGCCGTGTAGGCACTTGGCTTCAGTTCGGTGAAACCTTTCGTCACCACAACGTCATAGCCAATAGTCTTTTCCCACTGATGTTCTTGCATCTGAGCATGGACTAGGGCTGCAATTGGTTTCTGGAAATAGAGGAGTACATTTTGGGTATCCTCTGCAGAGAGGTAGGAGCGAAGGTGCGCCACTATTTGGGACCCAAGATCGTAAAGTAAATCTGCATGGTCATCGTAGGAAATGTCGTCATAATCAATGAGCCCTCGAACCACATAATCCTCAAGACGTTGTTCCGGTTGCATCCTTCCGCCAGAACTCAACGTTTCCTGCTCATGCGTGCGAAGATGTTGGATTAAAAGATCCCGGTCAACTGGCTGATAGTGAATACTCGAACAATCTAATGTGAAGGGGTGGAAGCCAACGGTCACCTCCCCTTTTGGCACAACTAAGATGCGAGGAATATCGATGGTCTGCTTCACAACGAGTTGGGTCGTCTTGGCAACAATCTCAACAATGTTTGGTGCGGCAGCCATCCCAGGGAGACTCTGCTGAGTTGGAGTCACCCACGCCTTCACCTCTTCTGCAATCTGCGATTGCACCTCCGGCTTTAGGAGATAGGAAGAAGAAGGAAGGTTATCGTACTTCTGGATGACCTTATAAGCAGCCTGGGCAATGGTTCGCTCAGCCTCTCCTGAAAAGATTGAGGGAGGAGGCGGACTCGAAGCAGGATTGCTAATAGTGATCTGCCCAGACAACTGCTCGGCAAGTTTGGATTGGGACACCACCGTTCGCATTTTTTTTAAGTCGGTGGCTGGATCAAGAATGACC
>BQIY01000377.1 GCA_021604265.1 Nitrospirales bacterium | reverse complement strand
ATTCAGCAAGGTGAACGTGTTCGCATTCGGTTTGGCAATCTGAGTATGCAGAGTCATCCCATACACGTTCATGGCTATTCCTGGCGAGTCGTCGGCACAGAAGGCGGCCCGATCCCGCCATCCGCTCAATGGCGTGCCTCGACCATTAATGTGCCGCCAGGCACAACTCGAGATGTAGAATTCATTGCCTGGAATCCGGGGGCGTGGCGCATGCATTGTCACCGCCTTCATCACGTCATGAATGCCATGGCTGACGCCCCCATGGGCATCATGCCGCATGGTGGAATGTTTACACTCGTTCATGTCACGCCCAAGGACCCAACTGCCGCCTGGCAACATCCAAGTCAACAGAAAGAAGACAAGCCATGAAACATCCGGCTGTCTACCTCGTCATTGCCATGTTCTTGAGCCAAGGCTGCGCAACGGTCGACACGACGCAGGATCAAATCCGCATCACTCGGGAAAGTCTGGCACGAACAGGAAAACCTGTGGCTTGGCAGCAAACAGCCGAAGACCATATCCAAACCAAACAGATGGTCCGAAGTTTTCTCAAAGGTGGCGTCACGCGTGAAGAAGCCATTCGAATCAGTCTGCTGAACAATCCAACCCTGCAAGCCACCCTGGAGTCGTTAGGCATTGCCCGAGCCGATGTCGTACAGGCCGGCCTCTATACCAATCCTGAACTCGCCACCCTGTTTCGCTTTCCAATACGTGGAACAACAGGAACAAATACCGAATGGGATTTACTGTTCCGAATATCTGACCTCTGGAATGTTCCGCTGCGACGTCGAGTCGCTGAGGTCGATGCACTGCGGATGACCCAACTCGTCATCCAAGAAGTGCTGCAAACAACCGCCGACGCCCGTAATGCATTTGATGACGTCCTCCTTCAGGAAGCCATGTATCAATTCATGACCCATAATGTTGAATTATTTCAAACAACGGTAGAGGAACTACAAGTTCGATTTCATGCAGGACTGGTCAATGACCTTGATATTTATCTCGCTGAGAACGTGTTATTTGACGGACAGGTCGAACTCGCGAGGATTCAATCTCAACGAATTACGGCACGAACTCGACTCAGAGAAACGCTGGGATTAGATCCGCTGACGAATTCACCTATTGAGATACAAGGCAACCTAGAACAGCTTCCCCTTCGGACCCTTTCCCCGGAACAGGGATGGGAATTAGCTAAGCATCATCGTGTCGATTTACAACTCAATCATCTACAAATTGAACAAACCCAACGGATTCTTGCTCTACAAAAATCTCGTATTTTTGGAGATGTTGGTCTGGGAGGCAACTACACGAGAGAGTTTGATCACCTACGAAGCACAGGCCCTCTTCTGGTTTTACAAATTCCTATTTTCAATCAAAACCAAGGGGGAATTGCTCGAGCAGAATTTCAAATCCGTCAAGCACAACAACAACTAGAAGCCACTGAACTCGAAGCTAAACAAGAGATTCAAAGCCTCTTAGCCGAATTAACGTTTCATGAGACCCATGTACAGTTATTTCGTGATAAGATGCTCGTCGCTCAGCACAATGCGCTTTCGTATGTCGAACGATTTTATGCCACCATGCAGCTGAATAGCATCTTTCTTATCGAAGCCCGCCGTCGTATCCTGGATACCCAGCGCGGGTACTTTCAAGCCCTCCGTGCCTATCGACAAACAGAATCGAATCTCCAAGTCGCCTTAGGTGGAAAATTTCCATAGGACTCTCCCCAGCCCTGAACAAACACTATTCGCACACAAACCGTTGAACGCCTGGAGAAGCCAAGCGCTTCTACGTATAATGGGTACCAGATAGAGACATGCTCGTGAACCTGTACCGAGCCATACTACAACGTTTGAAAGAATAGAGCCTTTTTTAGACGTACAACCGTTTCTCAAGAGCCATATGAAAACGCTATGAAGTTTGACAAATATCCCATTTCACAAACAATCAAACGGAATCTTGCCCAGCTCGGATTTGTGCGAACCACAGACATCCAATTCAAAACGATTCCTTCGATTATGGACGGTGAAGATGTGCTAGCCATTGCACAAACCGGAACAGGGAAAACTGCAGCCTTCGCCATCCCCATTATTCATCAAATCGATCACAGAAAGAACAGTAAACGCTCGCATGGGATTCAATGCCTTGTCATGGTCCCGACCCACGAGTTAGCAATGCAGCTAGGTGATGTCTTCACCCAACTCTCGAAGCACACCAAAGTCAAGACCTTCGCCATGTATGGCGGAGTCGAACAAGATCCGCAGATCCAAAAACTGCAAAGCGGTCTCGACATCGTCATTACGACACCGGGGCGGCTTTTTGATCTCATTCATCAAGGCTATGTTGACGTGAGACGGGTTGAGACACTGGTCCTTGATGAAGCCGATCAGATGCTCGACCTCGGTTTTATTAAGGATATTCAGGCTATCAAACGAATGCTGACTCAACAGCATCAGACCTTGTTTTTCTCAGCCACGATTAATAAGGACATTAAAAAACTGGCCTATTCGCAAATCAGGCATTCGGCAATCCGAATTCAAATTTCACCCGACAGTCGTGTCTCGAAAAACGTCGCACACTATGTCATGTTTGTCGAAATGGATGACAAACGGTTTTTCCTCGAACGATTTATGACCGACAATCCGGACAGCCGGATAATCGTATTTGTGAGAACACGGGTTCGCGCCGAACGGGTCGCCAAAGCCATGGGACGCGTTGGGATCGACACGATGACGATTCATGGAGACAAGGATCAACACGATCGTGCAGACGTCATGCAAGCATTCAAAGCTGGAAGTTGCCGCATCTTAATCGCCACCGATGTCAGCGCACGCGGCATCGATATTCCAGACGTCCATTATGTCATTAACTATGATTTACCGGATAAAGCTGAAAACTACGTCCATCGCGTCGGAAGAACCGGGCGCGGCGTCAACAAAGGGATGGCTCTTTCGTTCTGCAGCAAAGAAGAAAACGCCCGTCTTGAGGAAATTCAAGGGTTCCTCGACAAACCAATCGACGTCATCAACATTGCCAAAAAAGATTACGCCTTCACACTTCAACGCCCGAGCGGAGAACACAGTTTGGAAGAATTGATGGAAGAAATGAACGAATGGGAAAAGAACAAAAAGAAAAGGAAAAAGAAGAGGACTTAATGAAGTAACGTGTAAGACCACGGACCTCAAATCTGTTTAGCAGACTTTCTTGACTCAGCGACGACCTGACAATCATGACTAGACGAAGCCAATTCGATTTCAACGTTTTGCTCATCGCAACAACAATTCCATAGCATGTATCCTTACACACCTGCGTTCTGCAGTTCCGTTTTGGGCAACCACTTCATCACCATATTCGCTAATTCTTGAAAATTGACCGGCTTGCTCACATAATCATCCATGCCAGCCGCAAGACATTTATCACGATCACCTTGCATCGCATTGGCAGTCATCGCAATAATCGGCACACGACGACGATTTCCCATCTCTTCACTCGTTTCTTGTATCTCGTCTGGCACCTCCCGTTTTCTAATTTCTTTAGTGGCTTCATATCCATCCATTTCCGGCATCT
>BQIY01000376.1 GCA_021604265.1 Nitrospirales bacterium | reverse complement strand
ACAAAGACATCTTGTCCATCTTCGACATGAATAAATCCAAAACCCTTTCGATCATTAAACCACTTCACTGTTCCTTTACTTTTCACTGGGACCTCCTACAATAAGTTATAACGTTAAGGTGATTGAATGCGTATGTCGTGTTCTCAATCTTCATGGCATCGCCTAAGAAACAACCTGTTGTATTGGCTGAGGTACATCTCCTGAAACGTGAAGCGCTCTCGGCTAAGGAAAATCCGGTTCATTCATAACACGAGATAGACAAAAAAAAACCGCAGAAAGGGTTTGTTCTTTCTGCGGCATTAAACATAAAATGACTGGTCACGATACAGATCCAAAAAAAAGACAGCAGGATTTAGCATAGAATTCGTACGGTGTCAACAACGGAACCTGTTATCAATTGGGGCAATGACTGAAAAGCTGGGTAACTTTGCGTAGGCCTTATCCGCTTTCAGCCTGCCTAAAGTTTCAAGAAGGGCAAGGGTTTTGGTGCAATTTTTTGAGTTCTCTTGTGTGCCTTTTTGTCGATTATCGCTGAATAAACCGGTGTCGCAGTTTACGGCAAAACGTATATAAATAGCCCATGCTGAATAGGCGTGGACTATGAGGCGTGTGGGTGGGATGTTTCATTGCTGGTATGGTCCAGATACTCTATGATTGTTTCAGGTTTGAGCTTAGGGAGGCTGCCACGGTTTTGGGGTACTGCGATGAAGCCTACAGTCGATTCAATTTACTTTCTAATGTTTGATGTGTGTCTTGGCGGGGTTACTTGGATACCTGTCATGCTGGCACCAAAAGGATTACGAAGTCGCCTTTATTGATTGCTCATTAGTCTAGATTCGTGCGAATTTCGATGGCCAATGGTGCTGGAGGCAGATTGTTTGTATCGAATGCGTCAATCATATGGTTCTGCCGCATTCCTTTCGAATGCCATCCGTGATATGAGGATCGTGGTCATGCAAGCAAACGAATAAGACCCCAAACACGCAATTCTTTCTCCCACAAGGTTTCTTTGTTTACACTCCTAGACCGTTATATCATTCGAGAGTTGTTTTCCCCGTTTCTCTCTACACTGACAGCACTCTGTTTCATTATCTTTGCCAAGGAGATGCTGCGTTTAATTGATCTCCTCGTGTCCAAAGGCGTGGGTGTCTGGTCATTACTGAAAATTATTGCCTACCTGATGCCGTCCTTCTTAGTATTGACCTTGCCGATTGCCTGTTTAATTGCGTCAATCTCGACCTTCAGCCGGTTGTCCTTCGATAATGAGTTGATTGCCATGCGTGCCGCCGGTATGAGTCTCTGGCGACTGAGTGTTCCCGTCTTGATGTTTTCGGTTTTTGTCTTCTGTGCCACATTGTTCTTATCGCAATGGGGGCAACCCTGGTCCAATGTGTCATTAAAAGGCTTGGCGATGAGCGTGATTGAGGACCAGCTTAGCTTGGCCCTTGATTCCGGTGTGTTTAATGAACCAATCCCCAATCTGACGATTTATGTTCCGGATCCGAAACACGCGCAGCGTGTCCGTGGGGTGTTTATTTCAGACCAGCGTGACCCGGTCAAGCCGTTAATTATTGTGGCGAAATCATTTCGGGTGTTACATGATGGAGGACGAAAGCAGTTGGGCTTACGGTTGTTAGATGGCGCGATTCATCAGGTGCCTCTTGATTTGCGGTATTATCACGAGGTGGGATTTGACACCTATGACTTTTGGATGGACGTTCCGCCTCCCGAAGGGATGGGAACGACGCAACGAAAAAGTTATCAAGAAATTATTCAAGATTTGGATCGCTCAAACTGGAAAGACTCGGGACAGCTTCGTCGGTTAATGGAGCACTACAAAGATTTGGGTTTTCCGGTCTCGGCGTTGTTACTCGGCCTGCTGGGTTTTCCCGTTGGAATCATTTCCAAACGATCAGGGAAGAGCGGAGGATTTGCCATTGGCATTGGCATCATCGTGGGATTTTATCTACTCAATATCATGGGAGAATTTCTTGTCACAACGTACGTCGTTCATCCGTTTATCGGCGCGTGGTTTCCCAATGTGATGATCTTAGGGTTCACCGGTTTTCTCTATGTGAGGGCCAGTAGGAATTAGTTGCATGGGTGTTTTATTTTGGTACATGTTTCGCCAATACACCAAAGTATTTTTCATGTGTGTGAGTGCATTACTGACGGTCTACCTTGTCGTCGATTTTTTCGAAAAACTTCGAAAATTCCTCAAATATGATGCAGACCTTTCATCCATGCTGCTGTATTTTTTCTATCGGATTCCAGATATTTGTTTTCAAATTACTCCGCTTGCCGCGCTCATGGGAACATTATTAACGCTTGGCTTCCTCAATAAAAGTGCTGAAATCACCGCGATGCGGAGCTGCGGCATGAGCTTTTATCAAATAGCCTCACCGTTCTTCGCCGTGGGAATTATTGTGAGTGCCATTCTGTTTAGCTTTACGGCGGTATTTGTGCCCCTTGCGAATATTCAAGCGGATTATGTCAGGACGGTGCTCATTGAGAAAAAGCCTGCGGCACTGTCGGTGTCTCCGGATCGAGTGTGGTTGCGATTAGGACAAGATGGACTGCTCAAAATTGGCGCGGTGAAAGATGAGGGGCAGCGTCTCAGCACAATTAGCTTGTATCGAGTGGATGAACAGTTTCAACTGCATGAAATTATTGAATCTCCTGAGGCACGATATACCAATGAAGGATGGGAGTTGCGTGAAGCCACACGTCGCATCGTGCAAGCGGGGGGGGAAGTGACCGCTGACCGTTATGCGCAATTAGCGCTTGGGCTCCCGCTGACCCCTGAAGACTTCCGGACATGGCTGGCACTGGATTCAAAGAATATGACGCTCAAACAGCTAGGAGCCTATGTTCAACGATTGAAGCGGGACGGTCACAGTAGTAGTCGTTTTGCCACGGACTATTGGGGGCGAGTGGCCTTTTCAGCCATGACGTTGGTTATGACGGTGATGGGGCTCGCCATCAGTTTATTAAAAACCGGTGCTCGTGATCATGCTGTCGCAAAGGGCATCGGACAGGCCTTGGGTATTGGATTCCTCTTTTGGGTAACGCATTCCTTCGGTATGGTACTCGGAAAAAATGGAGCCCTCATGCCCATTGCTGCAGGATGGTTTGCTTGTCTGATGTTCCTGGTGATTGGGTTGAATTTGTTCTTAAGGACCCGGTGACGACCCTCCTGTTCTTTCCTTTGTGCCACCCGCACCCGATGCGTAGTCGTGTGAGAGGTGCTCTTCCCTATCAGCCTGCAAAGGCCTTCTCATTTTGCTCACCGATTTTCCCTCTTTTTCCTTCTCTTCAAGAATTTCCTGTCTATTCATTCCTGTTCAATGTTTCATGTTTTGAATTCTTGGAGGGGAACGTCTTCCTTTCTTCAATATTCTTGCGGCATAGACGGGCTTAACTCTTTTCTGAATTGTCCCGAAACAAAGAAGATGATAGGGGAGCTGTGTGTAAGAATCGCCGTGGACGAAGCGCACGTTGTGGCATGAGATGATCTAACGAAATGTGATGACAAAGGCAAACTATCCGTAAGGGTAGGACGCAAAGC
>BQIY01000375.1 GCA_021604265.1 Nitrospirales bacterium | reverse complement strand
TTATCCACTCGGGGGCGGTGGCTGCACGATGGTCCGGTGACACGGCCGTCGGGATGGAAGAAGTGGGTGAATCGGGCCAGCCCGGATGAAGAAGTAGAGGCAATTCGACAAAGTGTCAATCGGGGCACGCCGTTTGGCCAGACAACCTGGATGCGGCGAACCGCCAAGCGGTTGGGACTGGAGGCCAGCATGAATCCCCGTGGCCGACCTCGGATGAACTCGTAAGGAAGCCCCCCCATCTTAAAAGGAGAATGTCCCTATTTACAGACTGGTCAAGCAAGTGTTTTGAATTTTTTAATTGTGCATGTTTGACGCATATATTTAATAGCGATAAAGTATATTCATCATCTAAAGGAGAGGGTCATGATGAATTCTCTTCGCGAACATAAATCATCAAAGCGTCGTCCTGTCAATCTCACCATCAGAGAAGACATTCTCAACGAAGCCAAGTCACTTAACGTCAATGCCTCCCAAGCTGCTGAGCTGGGAATTCTTGATGCGATCAAAAAAGCTCGAGAACAAGAATGGATTCAAAACAACCAAAAGGCATTGCAGGCCCAGAACAAACGTGTTGAAAAAGATGGACCTTTGTTAACGCCTGATTGGGCAGATCACTGATGGCCAGATTTGATGTCTATGCCTTTTCAGGAAGCTCTGTTCCACTAGTCCTTGATGTCCAGGCTCCAGGCTGATTTGCTTTCAGATCTCAAAACCAGGGCGGTTGTTCCTCTTATTCTCGAGTCTAAGGCTAAACAGGAAGTGTTGCCGCGCTTGAAACCTGTTTTTCAAGTCAATGGAAAAAGCTATGTGATGATGACAACCGATATTGGAACAATCAGGACGAAAGATTTGGGTGCCCTCGTCGGTAGTCTCAAAAACCATCGACACGACATTACCGCAGCCCTTGATTTTCTTTTTCAGGGGTTTTAAGAAGCAGAAATGGCAAGCAGGAGCGTATTGTCATAAAGAGACAATCCCATCCCTCTCCTAAAAAGGGCACAGCTATGAGCAACGCTCATGATTCAACTGTGCACCAGTCACTTATTGAAGAGTGACTTCATCGCATTGATGACCTTCATTCAAGATTGTCTCCCTCTCTCCAGCTAGAACTTGAGCTCAGTAACTACTTATAAATGAAGCAAGCTGGCAAGACGAAAAGTATTTCTCTTGCTAGTGCTCGGCAGGCACTGCGTCGTCATGCAAATCCAGAAAAAGCTAAAGTCCATCAGTGGTTTTTCAAGACCGGAAAAGGTGAATATGGAGAAGGGGACCATTTTATCGGCGTGACGGTTCCACAAATTCGATCAGTTGTGAAGCACTACCAAAACCTTTCCTTAGCGCATGTACTGAAACTGTTGTCCTCCCAAATTCATGAGGAACGCCTCCTTGCGCTGCTGATCCTTGTCTCCCAATTCAAGTCTGGAGACGCAAAAACTCAAAAACAAATCGTAGATGTCTATTTAGTAAATCTCCAATACGTGAACAACTGGGATCTGGTTGATTCAAGCGCGCATTATATCCTTGGTGTATATCTCAGCGACAAAAGTCGGAAGAAACTCTATGCACTCGCCCGATCTTCTCGACTCTGGGACCGACGCGTGGCTATCATTACAACATTGCACTTTATTAAAGCAGGCGACTTCGCTGATACGTTGAAACTAGCGGGACTACTGTTAACGGATAAAGAAGATCTCATGCACAAAGCGGTAGGGTGGATGCTTCGTGAGGTCGGGAAAAAAGATCAACAGGTCTTGGAAAATTTCTTGAAAACGCACTATCAACAGATGCCACGCACGATGCTTCGTTACGCTATTGAGAAGCTTCCGCAAGAAAAGAGAGTAGAGTATTTGAAGGGGCGGCTGTAGGACTTTCAGATTTATGTTTGAAGACCTTGAGTGCCAGAATTTTATTTGATGAATAAAACTACCATCGCTCTACTTCGTGCTTAAACAACCGGACATAAGGCTCAAAGAGAAATAAGCGATTGCGTTTGAGCTCCGTGAATTCTTGCAAGATTCCCTGTTTCACAAGATCTCTGATTAGAGCTGCTGCTGTATTGGTTTGCACGTGAAGCAAGTCCTTGACGGCTTTCACTGTGACGACTTGCGAGCTGTAGAGAAGCTAAATGAGTGTGTGCATTGTTGTTTCGTTTCTTAAGTATATTGCAAGGCTGGGCTCTCAATGTAGTGTATTGTGACTTTAGATATATCTGTAGGTGGCTGGTTTGTGGGTTTATATCGTTAGTATACACATGAATTCGTGCCCTTGAAGTTTTATGCATTAAACGGTACTATTATATGCATAGAGAATGGAGGGACATATGAGAACGACTCTTGATTTACCAGAGAGCCTTTTGCGCGATGCCATGCAAATGACGCATATGGAAACTAAAACGGGTGTTATTGTTCTGGCACTCAAAGAATTGATCAGAAAAACCAGGATACAAGATCTCAAGCAGTTCAGGGGACAAATTGACCTCAAGGTCGATCTTGATACACTTCGACATCGCGATTCATGAGCATTTTGGTCGATACGTCGATCTGGGTTGACTATTTTCGTGGCGGTATAGGCTCAACTGATCTGGATGTTCTCATTGATGAAAACCAGATTGTGGTGAATGACCTTATTTTAGCCGAGTTGGTCCCTTTTCTTAAATTGAAGAAGCAAGCTAAGGTTATTACATTACTTCAAGTTCTCCAGCGGCTGCCTCTTGAAATCGACTGGGATGAAATTATCGATTTTCAAGTAAAATGTTTGAATCGCGGCGCAAATGGAATCGGTATTCCCGATTTGATCATTACGCAAAACGCCAAACAGCATCGCTGCAAAATCTACTCCCTTGATAAGCACTTTCGACTGCTCCAAGACGTGCTTCATGTGAAGCTCTTCAAAAACTGAAGAGCATTCGAAATAGATTCGGGTATTTTGAAAAGGGGATCAGGTCTGATTTTATCGAAATAAATGGATAGCTCGTTTTGTTAGTTATTGGTTTCTGAGGACCCTGCCCCTAAAACTTTCCGTCCTCTGTAACACACTTAAACAACGATACATAGAGCCCAACGATAAACTGGCTGTTTCGCTTGAACTTTTAAAATAGGGGACATTCTCCTTTTCTGTAGACGTCTCACCATAGGGTAGGGTCGCATAGGGCTATGCCTCGTACCGCTCGCGCCTCTGTCGGTGGACCCTGCTCCCATGTGATCAATCGTTGCAACGCACGCGCCAAGGTCTTCCATCATTCGGAGGAGTACCAGGCCTTCCTCGAGCCTATCCAAGAAAGTTTTGCGGAGCGACCTCTGTGAATCATCGCGTATTGTCTCATGCCCAACCATTTTCCTCTGCTCGTGTGGCCACGGGAAGACGGAGCGTTGAGCCGGTGGATGTAATGGATGTTGACGACCCATGTGCGTCGCTATCACCGGGACCATCTGTCGAACGGCCCTATTTGGCAGGGGCGCTTTCAGGCCTTTCCGATTCAGCAGGATGAGCATTTACTTTCGGTCTGGCGCTATATTGAGTAAAATCCCGTGCGGGCTCGTCTCGTCAGCCGAACGGAAGACTGGCGGTGGTC
>BQIY01000374.1 GCA_021604265.1 Nitrospirales bacterium | reverse complement strand
CAGACGGCTGTCCCCCCCAAAATCAACCCGATAATGACGGTGGCCACACCATCTAAATATGTCAGACCTGTCACCTGTCCCAACCAAATCCCGACGAACGCGACCACGAGACCGAGAACAGCAGCCGTATCTTCAAACAACACCATGAAGATCGTCGGATCCTTCCCACGCTGTACCGCTTGCATGTACGACCATTTGCCTTTGGCTTGAGAAAACGCTTTAAATGCAAAAAACCATGCACCGCCTTCAAAAAGCAACGCCAGACTCAACACGATGTAATTAATCATCGGGTTTTCAACCGGCTCAGGATGAAAGATGTGTAAGACTCCCTCATAGAGGGAGATTCCCGACCCCAACGCAAAAATCAATATGGCGACAACAAAACTCCAAAAGTAGACCTCTTTCCCATGGCCAAAAGGAAATTTTTCATCGGCGGGCTTCTTGGCTTTATACAGGCCGTAGAGCAGCAAGCCTTGGTTCCCAGTATCCACCAGTGAATGGATTCCTTCGGCTAACATGGCCGAACTCCCCGTCATGGCCGATGCGGCAAACTTGGTCACCGCAATCAACGCATTCCCGATTAACGCGGCATAGATGACTTTTTTCGAACCAGAGGCCATCAGCGGCACACCCTCAATGGAGACATGATACAATGCAGCGGATCAAATGCTGTGTTCAGCGCGATTGGGCTCTTGGCCGATCAATGAATGGCGCACAGAACGTATTGGCAACAATTCACCACGATAATCTTGATGACAAGCGAGGGACTTTTGTATGACGCGTTGCGCTTGGGCAACACAGGAATTGCTGGTGACCTACCACGACCGTGAATGGGGCGTCCCCCTTCATGATGATCAGCAATTATTTGAATTCCTGATTCTCGAAGGCATGCAGGCCGGCTTAAGCTGGCACACCATCTTGCGCAAACGTCAGGCGTTCCGTTTGGCATTTGATAATTTCGAAGCCGAAAAAATGTCTCGATACAGCCAGAAAACGATTCAGCAACTCCTGCAAAACCCCGATATTATCCGCAACAAACTTAAAATAACAGCCGCCATAGACAATGCCAAATCCTATCTGGCCATTCAAAAAACATTCGAGAGTTTTGATCGCTACATTTGGCAATTTATCGATGGAACGCCGGTTCAAAATCGATGGCGTCATCACCAGGACGTTCCTTGCCGTTCAACGATTTCTGATACCTTGAGCCAAGACCTCAAGCAACGCGGGTTTTCATTTGTTGGACCGACCATTTGCTATGCCTTCATGCAGGCAACCGGCATGGTCAATGATCACACCACTGATTGCTTTCGATACGCACAACTCCAGTCTCGCGACAAACATTCCTCACTCAACTGAAAACCCTAAAATACTTTACCTAAGCACACAAAGTATTGTATACTGAGTTCTATCCTAACCATACACATTGCGATTTTTTCTGTCATCATTTTCGTTCACTGCCCCTCTCTTTTCAATTCATAATGTCAATTTCTCCATGGCACGGCAAGGAGAAACATTATGAGATACCTTAGGAGGCATGATCATGGCGACACAAATCAGCATGGCGCAACAATCCACCATTTTTAAAAAAGGGCGAAAAAATGGATTGCAAGAATGGTTTGTCCGGGTCACATGCAATGTCTTGGGATCCAGAGTATATGGGCCCTTCCCCGCAGAGCAAGATGCTGAACGATTCCGAGAAGGTGCTGAATTCGAACTGCGAAAATTATTAGACTTTCAACTCCCTATTCTGTCTGGAAGCGCATCCTTGCCTATCCAGGCAAAACGGTCGGTACAATAACCGTTGCTCCTCCTCCTTTTTTTCTTTAGAGTTTTTCGCCTCTTGTCCGGGAGAAATGGGTCATAATGGATTGCCCATAAATCCCTGACTGGCTCTCTTGTCTTCATCAATGTCATGATGTGACCCGGTGTTCCCTATCAGGCTGTCGCCGTTCAAAACACGCATGTTGCGAACAGGGACTTGGAGAAGGATTCAACTCGTACGGTCTGGCGACTTGTTTCCCGGCTGCGTAGAGGAAAACGAAAGGATCGCCCAGACTCCCACCAGCCAGAGCCCCGCCGGAATTCCAATCCATAGCAACTCGCTTCCCAATACCTGCATGCCCCGTTCGCTGAAAAAACTGACAATACCGATAGGAGAAACCTTGACGGGCGTCCAGGGGAAAAAATACCGGCCATTCTCAAACGGAGCAAAAAACGCGACGCCACGTCCGCCATCCGTGAAGGCATCCAACACGCCATGGGAGGCGGTAACAAGGGAAAAATGTGCGATTAACTTCCCCCCGTGCCTGGACCTAAGCCCGACATCAGGAAACCCAACCCGCACAACGCCGATCCCCACCAGACAGGCAAAGAAGAGTGAATGCGTCAGCCCGCGATGTCCCAACACATGTTCATACGGAATGCCGACCGTAAAGGCCAGCACATCAAGGTCGGGCAGAATGGAACACGCGATGGTCAGTACCCAAAAACGTTGCGGATCGACCGTCCATCGATGCGAGCGTCCTATGGCAAACGCCACAAGCGCATGAGAAAAGGCAGACGCCATACACTCACCCTCATGATCACATCATTTACTGTTGTTCGTCATGAAACAATTGATTGATGGGTTTCGCCTGGCCGGGAGCCGGCAGGAAAGTGAAAGACTTGATCGATGACGGGATCTGATAAACTCGCTGCGATCAAATTGACGCCGGAAAAGCTATGATTTCGACTATGTTCACCAGGCACCGCTACCGTAAAGGCACCGGCAGCAATCGCGGCGCAACACCCAATTTCACTATCCTCCAGCACCAACAATTGATTGGGTTCCACATGAAACCGTTGAGCCGCTTTTTGATAAATTTCCGGATCCGGCTTGCTCTGCACAATATCCTCAGCCGTTAAGAAAAATTCAAACCGATCTGTGACGCCTATCAGGTCAAGCACGCGAGTAACAAACACCCGCCGACTACTCGTCGTCACGGCTTTGGGAATCTTGCAAGTTTCCAACTTTGTCAATAAGGCGAACAGCCCCGGCATCGGCGCTAACCGGCGCTCCAACAATCCAGAAAAAATTTCATCCGTTTCTTCTTGCAGCTGAGCCACTGTGGCATCCAATTGATGCCAATCAATCATGACTTGTAGCGCCACGGCGCTTTGCCGTCCCATCATGTTATCAAGCAGTTCTCGAGTCACCTGCTTGCCCCGTCGCGCCAACAAGACTCGGCCAACCTCGGTATAGAGTTCTTCCGTATTCACCATCAATCCATCGAGATCAAACGCGACAGCGGCGATGACCGGTGGACCATTTTGCTCAGTCATAGAGGTACCCCTTGAATTTCAAGTGCAGAACCGCGCTCACAGAATACATGGGAAAACTATCAGAAGTCCTATGATGAACGAGAGCGGACCGACGTGCAACGTTCGGTAGCTCAAAGCGTATTTTGCCTGTATGATAGGTCTATCCTGTTCATTACAGGACACAATAATTCAACACGTTTCCAAGCAAATGTCATGCGCCATGATAGAAATTTCCCTGCATCTTTATCTTTGCGCAGATGATGATCATTCAC
>BQIY01000373.1 GCA_021604265.1 Nitrospirales bacterium | reverse complement strand
GATCGTCCATAACCCGTACTGCCTCCATAGTTCACATCTAAAACCGCAAAGCCACGACTCGTCCAATATTGGATCATCAAGTTGAACGATTGTCCGCACGACCCTGTAGGGCCTCCATGACTTTTTACGATCAGTGGAGGCCGTTCATCTGAGGGTGGACAAAATTCTCTATTTTGAGGCGGATAGAAAAAGGCATGAGCATGTTCCCCATCGTCAGTCGGGTACTCAATAGCTACTGGAATAGAAAGATCGTCTTGATGAACAGGAGCGTTGAACGATCGGTGAAGAATCTCAGGTTGTTTCGTAAGCAGGTCAACTCGAATAATCGCGGCAGGTTCTGTTGGTGAACTGGCTGTGCAATACACATAATTTCCTTCGACTTGAACTCCCTGGATATCTGTGTAGGGTAAATCAAATGACGTGAGTGTGTGTAATTCGGTGTCCAGGCAGCCAAGATGCCAGGCCCCCTTCTTCGTATAGGCGCAGATAATACGGTGAGAATCTTGGAAGGCATAGGTTGAAAGGCCTAAGTTCCATTGAGGCACACCAAATTCAGCATCTAACGGATGCAGGGCTTCAATGTGATCGTTTTGAAGGCTGTACAGATTCCACCAGCCGGTTCGATCGGAGATGAAATGAAGCAGGCCCGACGCAGACCATTCCGGTTGAAAAACTGACTCGCGTTTACCTCCTGCCACAGACCTGGCGTGTTGTAACGATCCATCTGATTGAACGTCGGCCACCCATAACTCAGTTCCATCCCACGGCATGTTGGGATGGTTCCACGCAAGCCAGGCGAGTTGACGGCCGTTGGGACTCAATCGCGGGGCGGCATAGAAGTCGTGCCCCACGACAAGAATTTGTCCGTATGTTTTCTGAGTATTGTCGTCTAGCGAAATACTGACAATAGTATTTGTCGGTTCGCTGTGAGGATCCGAATGGTCTTCTCTGATGCCAAGCAGTCGGTTGTGGAGATGATCGATCGTGAAGTCGGCGTAACGATACGGGCCTTCTGCTGTTAAGGGGGCGGCGGTCGAATCATGATGATCCTGCCGATAGAGGCGTTGATCTGAAAAGTTTGAAAAATAGAGCGTACCTGATGACACGAGGTATGCGCCTCCCCCATATTCGTGTACGCGCGTTCGAACATTGAGCGGGAAGGGAGTCAGGTCTGTCTTGCGGGTATCCGGCGTTCGACGAACGATCACATTTCGTCCGCCTTCGGTTGGACGGCCTTCCACCCAATAGATATTTTCCCTACCCAACCGTAGTTGTCCGAGTTTAATCGCTTCGGAAACGATCAATTCAGATGTTAGGGGAGACTTCCATGAACCAAATGGGGCTGTCTGTGGTGCAGGCATAACGTGAATCTTTCTCTTCACTTCGATGGTCGGGCGTGCGGCAAGGCATACACAACCCTTTATCTCATTGGGGAATTATATGGAAATCGTGCTGAGTGATAAACGAGGAAATCGTTTGTCGACAGGAACATGCTCCACGCTAGAGGAATCGTGGAGGCAGTATGAAGGGCTGGGCAATGTGATTGGCTAAGCTTTGACCGAAAGCTTCATGCGAGAATGTTCATCGATGGCGATGGCGGCATAGTTTGAAACATTTTTGATGCACCGACCACAACAGCTGTTTTTGTCATCGATTCCGAGCGTGGAAGCTAAGAGTTTCGGGCAGGTGATGCCTTCACGTCCTAAAGTTCGAACATCTGATTCTTTGATGCCTTTGCAAACACAGATGTACATGTCTTCCCTCTTGAATTAATGTGATGTGTATGTAAATACGATATTGATAACCATTTTCAATATAGCTAATTGTACTCGTTGATTTTAGGGCTGTCAACCCTTGGTTCTAAAAAGTCTATCTAAATGAAATTCATGTAAGTTGTTGTAAGTAAATGATATATTTCATTTATTCTTATCTGTTAATGTCAGTTGCTTGATGTTGTTGAACGAAGTCTTGTGTCTGGCGCGAGTATGAATTTTTGAAAAATCCATGGTTGATGATTGTATAACGAAGACCGCTGACGGGGTTGTTCTCACGATTCATGTTCAAGCTCGAGCTGCACAAACTGCATATGTTGGTTTCTATGGTGAAAAGGCTCTGAAGTTTCGAGTTGCCGCTCCGCCGGCTGATGGAGCGGCGAATGCCGCCTTATGTCGATTTTTGGCCAAGCAGTTTCATATTCCCCAATGTGCTGTCGTGCTGACAGCCGGAGTTGCAGGCCGCCACAAGCGAGTCCTGCTGAAAGGGTTGTCGGTGAATCAAGTCAAGGAGGGCTTAGGCTGCCATGAACGGTGATAGCTTTTAGCGCGCGACTTTCTTGCCCTCAAGAAAAACCCTAGTTTTTAGAGGTATCCTAAAGAAGAAACGCGGCAGGGAAATCTGCTAAGAGGCCCTGCATGCGGAGGGAGGCTCGTTCTAATCGTTTGATGTCCTGATGATGAATTTTGTCAACATGAAGCTTTCTGAGCCATTGTGCATCGGCTTTTAATTTCAGAAGTGAGGCGAAAGACGTATTAGGTATACAGGTATCCCGGCTTGCGGCTTTGGTAATGAGCGGATGGAGTGTCTTGATCTCTTCAGCGAAATCAATCCTGTTGGGTAGAAATTCATATGGCTGACGGTCTTCATTCAACTGATGAAATACGTTAATGAGCCAATGAGTGGTCAAGGCCATGCGTTCGTAATGTAGCGTATCAGGAAGGTCTGTCGGCTGGTGGTATCGAGGGGTTCGTCCGGCAGAGAGGAACAAAAAGGGTACCGAAGCATTTCGAAAGGCATGATAGTCGCTGAATGGTGTGCGGCCTAATAGGGGGATTTCTTCGATCACATGCATGCCTAATGGTTTGATGAGAAGTTCTTGATTCTTCCAACTGGGAAATGCCGGGTTCTTAATATGCCGATACAGGCCTGGGCTGTGTTCGGCACCGGCGGCAAAGACGACATGTTTGAGCGGTTCCCAATGGACGCCTCCCATGAGTTCAAGGATAATGACCGCTTGCAGGTTTTTTGAATTTTCTATTTCATGAGGCAGATGGTCGAGGAAGTATTGTGAACCCATAAGCTTATAGGGCGGTTCTTCCGCATTAAATGCGACGAACGCCACAGAATACTGTGTGAGTGCGGGTAAGGCCATGGCTACTTCAAGGAGTATCGCCACGGCGGCGGCATTATCATCAGCTCCTGCATAGATGCGCCCTCCAGTTTTCCCTAAGTGATCATAATGGGCTCCGAGCAGAAGCCATCGATTGGTGGAGGATTGAGATTGCGCGCGACGAATGCCGATGAGATTGTCTCCAATCTCCGGTGAGATCTGCTGTCGGTAGCCTTTCAATGATGTAAGAGGCTCGAGCTCAGCTTGCTGAAACGTGTTGACGATAGAGTGTGCGGCCGCTTCATGTCCTGGCGTGCCTGGTTTTCTGCCTTCAAGTTCTTGGCTGGCAAGAAATTCCACATGACCTCGCAGGCGGTGAGCAAGGTCGGAGGTGATTTCAAGTGAAGTGGGATCAATCGCAAGCATGTCTACAGATTTGGCTTGATGGTAATCATGTCACTGGCCTTAGAGAAAGA
>BQIY01000372.1 GCA_021604265.1 Nitrospirales bacterium | reverse complement strand
GTGTTCATTCTTGAACCTGATGTCTATCGAGATGGTCGAGGGTTTTTTTTGGAGACCTATCATCGAGAAAAGTATGTTGAGGCTGGCCTCCCTCACACATTTGTGCAAGATAATTATTCCCGTTCAGGACGTGGTTCACTTCGAGGTCTGCATGCACAGATCCGCTATCCCCAGGGGAAACTTATTCGCGTGAGTCAAGGGGAAGTCTTTGATGTTGCCGTGGATATTCGTCGAGGTTCCCCGACATTTTCGCAGTGGGTTGGTGTGACATTGACTGGGGAAAATTTTAAGCAAATTTATATTCCTCCTGGTTTTGCTCACGGATTCTGTGTGATGAGTGAGGTGGCAGATGTCGAATATAAATGTACGGAACTGTATCGCCCCCATGATGAGATCGTAATTTCTTGGCAAGACCCGGTTCTGAATATTACGTGGCCGATTACTACTCCAATCATTTCACCAAAAGATGCCGCGGCATTAAGTGTCGATGAAGAACGGAACCGCCTCCCGGTGTATCACGATGCCTGCGTATGAAGGTGTTACTGGTCGGAGCATACGGGCAGCTTGGTCATGCGCTTCAACAGTCGTTGACGGCTCATGATGTGTGTGCGTACGGAAAAGGTGAGTTGGATATTTCCAATCGAGAACGGACCGGGCAATTGCTCAAAGAGGTGAGGGCAGACATTGTGATCAATGCTGCGGCGTATACTCAGGTTGATCAAGCGGAATCCGATATAAGCGCGGCGTATCGTACTAACGCAGTCGGTCCGCAAAACCTTGCGTTGATTGCGGAGGCCCTGGGTATCCCGCTGGTTCATATTTCGACGGACTATGTGTTTGATGGCACGCAGACAGAGCCGTATCATGAATTTGACCCACCAAGCCCGTGTTCAATATATGGAAAGAGCAAGTTAGCTGGAGAAGAAGCCGTGCGTGTGACGGCCAAGCGTCACTTTATCATTCGGACGGCATGGCTCTACCACACCGTTGGAACCAATTTCCCCAAAACGATCTGTGAGTTAGCGCGGCGGTCTGCTGTGCGTGTCGTGAATGACCAGTTTGGTTCGCCGACCTATGCCCCGCATCTTGCCGCGGCGATTGAGCCGTTGTTGACGACTCGGGCGTATGGCACCTATCATCTGGCGGGGTCCGGGGGAACAAGTTGGTTTGATTTTACGCAAGAACTGTTTACGCAGATGCGTATTCAAACGCCAATCACCCCTGTGTCGACGGAAGAGTTTCCTCGCCCGGCGCCTCGACCAGCCTATGCCATCTTGACGACGTTGCAGGATCCTTTCATCCTCCTGCCGCCATGGAAACAAGGGGTGGCTGAGTTTGCACGGCACTATTTGCCGCAATTTCATGGGAAATCTGTGGGATAAGACGAAGAGTCGCAGTAGGCATTGCGAGAGAGGCATCTGCGTTGTAGACGATTCTTCTGATAGTTCACGAGGCAAGAAATCCCATTCACATATACATGTATTGAGTAAGGAGTCACTGTGGGTTATGTCGAGGCTATTGTTTTAGCTGTCCTCCAGGGATTAACAGAATTTCTTCCGGTGTCGTCGTCCGGCCATCTTGTGTTGGCGCAATATTGGTTTGGCCACGTCGAGGAAACAGGTTTGTTGTTTGATATCATGTTGCATTGTGCAACGGTTGTAGCCATTTTAGTGTACTTTCGAAATGATTGGATTGCCTTAACTCGAGGACTGTTGGGTTATCAACCGGCAGTCGATGAGGCCAGTGTGTTTACCGGAGCTGAATGGCGGACCGTCCTCATGGTTATTGTTGCCTCAGTTCCGACTGCAATTTTAGGGTTGAGCATTCAGAAAATTGGCTTGGAACTCTTCTCACGTCCCGATATTGTTGGTGGATTTCTGATCTTCACGGGCGTCGTGTTGTGGGTTGGTCGTGGAAAGTCGATTGGTCGCGGGATTCAAGAGATGAAGGTGTCTGACGCCCTGATCATTGGGTTGGTTCAAGGTGTCGCGGTCTTGCCGGGCATTTCGCGATCAGGGTCAACCATTGCCGGAGGGTTGCTTCTTGGGCTTGAACGAGAGTTGATCGTCAGATTTTCCTTGCTCATTTCTATCCCAGCGATTCTCGGGGCAATGTTATTGGAAATGCTCAAGGTGATGGATCATCTTGATGTGATGATCGGACCCTATCTTGCTGGTATGAGTGTGGCGGCCTTAGTTGGCTATTGGTCTATTGGCATTATTCTGCGTCTCGTCAAGCAAAATCATTTCCATTTATTTTCGTATTATCTCTGGCCAGTCGGTTTGGCGATTATTTTCTGGATGCATATTCTGTAACGTTTGCATCACGTCTCGCAATTGCGCTTGACTTTGGCTTTTCCCTGCCTCACGATCTTCACCCTTCCCCCTTCACCCTTCACCCTTTGACCGTTCGTCGTGCAACGCCATGTTCGACGCCAGCCTTGGCCACTGCTTTGGCAATGTGCGATACCACTTTTTTATTAAAGACACTAGGAATAATGTACTCTTCATTGAGGGCTGATGCCGGAACCAGGCCAGCGAGCGCTTGGGCCGCAGCCAGCAGCATGGGGTCATGAATGGTCTTGGCTTGTATATCTAACGCGCCACGAAAAATTCCCGGAAAGGCTAAGAGGTTATTGCATTGATTCGGGTAATCAGACCGACCGCTGGCATAGACCCGGCAATACGAAATGGCATCCTGTGGGGATATCTCCGGGTCAGGATTCGCCAGGGCGAAGACGATAGGGGCTTTAGCCATGAGCGACAAGTCTTCGGGCCTCAAGGCATGTTGACTCGAGAGCCCAATCACCACATGCGCTCTCTTTAACGCATCTTGGAGAGTGCCTGTTGGATGGTCATAGTCAATCAATGTATGGAGATTATGGACATGGTCTCGAAGGACTTGAATGGGTTGGTCGAGGATCAGACCGTTTTTATCACAGCCTTTAATCTTCGTGGCTCCAGCTTTTATTAACAGCTTACAGCAGGCGGTTCCGGCTGCTCCAAGTCCCAGTACTACGATATTGACGTGATTGAGTTGTCGCTTCGTGACTTTCAGCGCATTATATAATGCGGCAAGCACCACGACGGCGGTCCCATGTTGATCGTCATGCATCACTGGGATGTCTAGCTGTTGGCGAAGGCGTTGTTCGATATCGAAACAGCGGGGCGCGCTAATGTCCTCGAGATTAATACCTCCAAACCCTGGAGCTAAGGCGGTAATGGTTCGGACAATTTCGTCTGGATCCTGAGTATTGAGGCAAATTGGCCAGGCATCAATATTGGCAAACTGATGGAGGAGCATGACTTTACCTTCCATGACCGGAAGGGCAGCTTCCGGACCAAGGTTTCCGAGTCCAAGAATGGCTGACCCGTCAGTGACGACGGCAATGCTATTGTGTTTGCTCGTGAAGGCATAGGCTTTGTCCCGATCCTCCGCAATGGCTTTCACCACCCGGCCCACCCCAGGAGTATAGATCATGGAAAGCGTATTGCGAGTTTTAATAGGGAACTTACTTTCCACTCGAATTTTCCCGCCCAAATGCATCATGAAGATATTGTCCGATGCCGCGACGACCTGAACGTCTGG
>BQIY01000371.1 GCA_021604265.1 Nitrospirales bacterium | reverse complement strand
TCGGAGCGCGCATCGATCAGGATCACGTCAGGGTTATCCTTCAAGTCAAGGTCACTAAGAATCCGCGAGACACTCCAATACTCATCCTCCGTAAAATAGAGAATGACCTTTATCGCGGAACGTGCATCACTTGCCTTCTGGTAAATCTCCGCCTGTTTCTGCAAGTTACGCCGAAGGTGGGTGTTCTTTGCTAACTTGAACTCGACAAGCGATTTATCAAAGCTTCCTCGTGAGATTTTGAAATCTACAGGACCTCTTCCATCGTTGACTTCACGACCAACATCGGAAGTGGTCGCGAACCAAGTGAGTCGGAAAAGGATGTGCAGGTCGCTTTCGCGCCGAATAGGGACATCGTGGGAGAAGAAAAGGTGATGCCCTCCTTTGTTCTCGATAACGTCCTTCAAGAACTCGACTCTGTCTTTTGTTTCTTCATAGGTGTCCGCGCCCGTACGATAGAAGCTGGATGACGCGTCGAGCGTCCGCACGAACTCGGAAAGCTGGCGGATGTATAAGAGTTCTACATCTCGAACGTTCTGTTGGCTCAACGAAACCGCCTGGTCGCCTTGATCCTCCTTCATGCGTATGAAGAAATCGATCAGTTCCGGATACTTTCGTATGGCAAGTGATATTGCCTCCCTAACGTCCGCATTCTTCGGCTCCTCAGGGAGTGCCCGACGGAAGTAGTCGCTGATCTGCACCCGCAACGCATCGTTCGGTACGGCATCGACGACATCATCGAACTCCTTCGACAGGTCGGACCTGTTTATCCAGGTATCGTCTTTGGTCAGTATGTCTTTCGGCGTCAGAATGACGTAATCATCTTCGTGCCATGGAAGGAAGCACCGCAAAGAGACCCAGGATCGTGTTTGATAGTTGAAATAGGCGCGTGGGACGGGTACTTCTCGGCACTGTTCGGCCTCTAGATGCTCCCTCGCGAATCTCTCTGTGTAGCCAAGCAGATATCGCTTTATTAGGTTCGCCGTGAAGTCACTGATGTTGTCCTTTCCGACGCCGTCTTTGATGAGACAGAGTTTCTCCAGATGACTATCTTTAGTGATTTGTTCGTCGCCAAAGTTCGTGAATAGCGTTTCCAGGTTCGCACTTAACGCCTTTGCGAAGTCGATTCCTAGCCCAGATCCCCTGTTTCCGATCAAACTGAACCCAAGCCAGTTCTGTTTGACCTCAGAAAACATGAACCATGCTCGAAGGTGACCATCGGTCAATGTGCTCATCACCGCCATGTCTCTCAAGAACCTGAGGTACTTGATGATCTCAGTGTGCAGGACCTGATACTCGTCGTCCTCCGAATTGAAGAGCAAGAAGGGGTCTATGAACAGGGGCAAGTCGTTTACAAGTGAAATGTTGAATGCGCCGTAGTTTTCCAGAACGCCTGGATCAACCTCGAACACGTCCGAGAAATAGAGCTGCAACGAAGCGCTAGATTCCATTGATAACGCGCCTAAATAGAAAAAGGCGCCCAAAAAACCTCGATTTATAAAAGTCCATGTAACAGAATGCTCTCTTTTGTTAAATTTTTCTTCCGGCAATGGCGATTAACACATCATCAAAACGTCCGCTTCCGGCCAAAAGCCGTCATTCATGTTGTGACTTATGGGAAAGCCATTTCTCATGAGCAGAATCAAGCGTGAGAACTCTTTCCTGAAATTCGACGAGCGTTCTTATCATTTCATTCAATTCTTCGTATTGTAACCACTCAATATACCGCTTTAAAACTTCGGCAGTTTGGATCGCCAGGACGTTGAGTATTTGGGGGCGGGGATTGCGCCACTCAAATTTAGGAGAAAAATGATTGTCACTTTTTTCTTCAAGGTGATAGTCCAACAAATCTTGCCAATTGCCATGGATATTATGAGATCCTCCTCCGAACATTGAAAGATAAGATTCTCCCAAACCTACATTTGTTGCTTTTTCATAAATATTTTTGTTTCCCCAATTACGAAGTTCATTTGTGCTTATATCTTCCGGATTAACTCCTGAAGCTGTAAATGCCCGATTGATAGACCTTAGCATCCGTTCTTCGATCGGCAATGTTTTATCATTTCTCTTTCTGATGTTTTCTTTGATCTTATCCATCAGCCTTTTTTCATGTTGTAGAGAATAGGATTTATAGGATAAGAGCAAGTCAGAACTATAGTTCTTCAATAAAAAAGATAGATTAATGATACATTCAAAGGCTATGCGAGCTAAGATGAAAGAAATCTCTCTTCGACGTTGGCACGTTTGATCCAACATTGCGGATATTAGCTTGTATAGCCTTACTAAGTGACCACCCAGAACAGCTTGATTGGAATCCCACGCCTGAGTATTAATGGGTAGGATACATCCAACCACGCTCACATATGATCCGGCCTCAATCATTAAACTAACTGATATTTCCATGAAGTCTTCTTCTGAACTGAAATCTCTTATTAAATTTTCATCTAATTCGGTGCGTTTGACTTCTGGAATACCTGCCATTTTTATCAACGCATACTTATTCAGAACGTCCGCTTTGGGTCGTTTCTAGCCGTTTTCCGCCTCTGGGGTTTCATAGATATTTATTTCTTTGTAGTCCGAAGCTTAAAGCAAAAACTGAATAATATCGAGAATTTAATTGTTATTTCAGAACAAGATATTTTGGCCTAGATGGAAATTAACAGGGAGGGGAAGTTGACTGGCTAGAGCGAGGAAGCAACGATTAATTTATTTCCAATGCTGCATTTTATCCATTTTCTAAAAATTTTAGTTATACCAAGCTTTACGTCTCGCACCGCATACGCACCTAAAGAAAATATAAATATGGAAAAATTTTATAAGACGTTGTTTTTATTGGTGCGCCCGGCAGGAATCGAACCTGCGACCCCCGGCTTAGAAGGCCGGTGCTCTATCCAACTGAGCTACGGGCGCCCCGTTAGGAAAATCGCATAGTTGGTGAGTTTGAGTCAACGATCTTGGATGTTGTTCTGCCCATGTTTGTGATTTTCAACTGACGCACCAGATCTTCTCAGTCTGAGGGAACACTAAGGTCCTGCCGATTCGTAAACAGGGAATAGGGCTTACGGCACAGGAGCGGGAGAACGTTCACCGGATACGGAGGGGGCACCAACGTCCCCTGCATGATCACCAAGGGCCTGATCTATGATTCTTTGAAAATTCGCCAGGGGTTGTGCTCCACGGACAATCGTTCCGGTGATAGAGTCTCCCGAGCCGCTTTTCCCGATAAAGAACGATGGGGTTCCTCTAATTCCCGCAGCTCCACCCTCATCAACATCCTTCTGAATATTCACTTCGTATTTGCCGCTATCTAAGCATTCCCCGAAAGTCGTGGCATCCAGTCCGAGGTCCGCCGCATATTGTTCCAACGAGGGAACGGTGAGATCTTTCTGGTTTTGAAACAACGCATCATGCATCTCCCAGTATTTATTGAACTCTCCTGCGCAGCGTGCACTTTCATGAGCCTTTCCCGCCTGAGGATGAATGCTGCTTAAGGGAAAATCTCGAAAGACATATCGAACTTTTCCTGTATCGATATACTCACGTTTGAGCACAGGGAAGACCGTCAATGAATACCGTCGGCAAAATGGGCATTG
>BQIY01000370.1 GCA_021604265.1 Nitrospirales bacterium | reverse complement strand
TAGGTTTCGAAGGTTCTGGCAAGCTCCGCGCGCGACCGATTTTCAGCCGCCTCCCAAGCGAGAGGCTCGTTGTGGACACCCACGATAGACCCCACACCGTAAATAGATTTGGCACCTTCGTCATGAAAAGCGCCTGATCCTTCTGTCACCCAGTGAGGCGGTCCGCCGCATGCGCTCAGATGCACTGCAAGAAGACAGCAGCAGAACGCCCACCATGATCGTCTCGATCGCTGAATATATTTGTTCATGGTGATCATATCGCGAGTCAATATTCTGGCGTAAATTCGCGTCTCACTTAAGAAAAATGCTATCATCCGCTTCGAAAACTGTCAAACATGGCCTGTGTGTGAGAGTCGGAGATGCATATGGCTCCTATACATGTGGCAAAGAAATAAAGGAGACAACCTGTGGCCGATGTCAAAATCGAAGATGGCATGATCAAAATCACCGATCTCACAATTCAAGATCCAAATTCCGCGAAGGTCTTGGCCGAATATCCAGAAACTCGATGGACAGAAATCACTCGTCGAGCGCTAAAAATCGGATTGGGGTACATGAAAGGGGGAGCCGACTAGTCAGACAGTTGCGCAAGACATTTTTCCTCACGGAATTTCTTCTCGATGGTTCTCGACAACACGTACCCCTTCCCCTAAAATTATGGACATTCACGGCCGTTACGCCATTCAAGGATACGACCATCCCTTCGCAAGCGCTACTTTCTGAAACGTAACTCTTCACATGCAGACAATCACGAAAGCCGACCAGCAGGATCTCAAGACCAAAGGTCTCACGCTTGAAGATATTCAGCAGCAGCTCAAAATCTTCCGTCAGGGCATTCCCTACGTCACACTTGACCGACCCTGCACAATTGGCGATGGCATTCAACGATTCAACTCCGATGAGTTGGCGGCCTATGCCAATATGTTCGAAGACGTTCTTTCAGCAGGACGAGTCACGAAATTCGTTCCGGCTTCAGGTGCCGCAAGCCGAATGTTTAAAACCTTACTCGCGGTCATTGAAGAAGACCAAGAAGAGTCTGCCACTAAATCATGGCAAGAGCTTCTTTCGCGCAATGCAGAAGCCAAGGCGCTTGGTCAATTTTTTCAAGAATTAAAAGCCTTTCCCTTTTATGATGATCTACAAACCCACATAGTTTCGAATGGGTTCGACGCCAATGAGCAACATTGGCACGCTGTCTTGCAGACCCTTCTGCGCTCCCCTGGATTAAACTACGCAAGCCTTCCCAAAGGTCTATTAAAATTTCATCGCTATCCTGATCATGCACGTACGCCCATCGAAGAACACATTGCTGAAGGGTGCGCCTATGCTCAAGATGCTTCTGGAACCGTACGAATACATTTTACCATTTCCCCTGATCATGAGGAGCTCATTCATGATCATCTGAGTCAGATACGTCATCGTATTGAAAGCCCAAACGTCAAACTCGACGTGACGTTATCCCTCCAGTCATCAGCGACGGATACGATTGCCGTTGACCTTGAGAACCATCCATTTCGGGATTCGACAGGGACACTCGTTTTTCGTCCTGGAGGACATGGCGCACTGCTCCATAACCTTCACCAGCTCCAAGGAGACATCGTCTTTATTAAAAATATTGACAATGTGCTTCCACAACGGCTTGCGGATCATCCCAATCGGTATAAAAAGGCCTTAGGCGGGTACCTTCTTTCGATTCAACAGCAACTCTTTCACTATCTGAACATCCTCGCGCAAGACGTAATCAATGAGACACAGCTGTATGATATCTCGACATTTGCTGAACACACATTCGGCATGACGCGATCAGACTCAGTCAAGCGACAATCTGTGAAGGCCCAGCAGCAGCGGCTGTTCGAACAACTAAATCGACCGATCCGAGTATGCGGAATGGTCCCGAATACCGGTGAACCTGGTGGAGGTCCTTTTTGGGTGAGACATACCGATGGCTCACACTCATTACAAATTGTGGAGTCATCGCAAGTCGACCCTCACTCAGAAGCTCAACAAGCTATTTTGAAATCCTCGACGCACTTTAATCCGGTAGATGTGGTTTGTGGAGTGAGAAACTTTCAAGGACAGCCATTCGACTTGCCGCGTTTTACGAATCCAGAGACTGGATTTATTTCGATGAAATCCTATCAAGGACGAGACTTAAAGGCACTTGAACTGCCAGGGCTTTGGAATGGCGCGATGGCATGGTGGCACACTCTATTTGTGGAAGTCCCCGCTAGCACCTTTAATCCGGTTAAAACGGTGTTGGACCTTCTCAGGCCGGAACATCAACCGACGTAACCCTTGCGAAGGCGTCATGAATCTCAGCATAATGCATGGCGATTCAAGAACCACACGGACTATTATCAATCCCACTACTTTTTTGATCAGCTGCCAATAAGAAGGAGTGATCTGATGGAACAGAACATCGAAACACTGCAAAAGTCTGGTCGCGTGATTCATCCACCAGCGGAACTCAAAGCTCAAGCCTATATTCAGGATTACGAAAAAGCCTATAAACACTCCATCGAAGATCCTGAAAAATTCTGGGAAGACGTGGCCAAAGAACTGCACTGGTTTTCCCCATGGAATAAGATCCTCGAATGGAACTATCCCTGGGCAAAATGGTTTGTCGACGGAACATGCAACATTTCTTATAACTGTCTTGACCGTCATGTGCAGACTTGGCGAAAAAATAAAGTTGCGGTGATTTGGGTGGGCGAGGAAGGCGAAGAACGGATTTTCACCTATGCCGAACTCTATCGTCAGGTCAATAAATGTGCGAACGCGCTGAAAGCCTTAGGACTATCCAAAGGTGACAGAGTGACCATTTACCTCCCCAAAATCCCAGAACAAATCGTGGCGATGTTGGCGTGTGCACGGCTGGGACTTATCCATTCCGTGGTGTATTCCGGATTCAGCGCCAAAGCTCTTCAGGCACGTATTCAAGATGCCGAATCCAGACTGGTGATTACAGCAGATGTCGGCTATGACCGATCAAAAACCATTCCGCTTAAGCCGGTAGTTGATGAGGCTGTTAACAATTGCTCAACAGTTGAGAAGGTTGTCGTCGTACAACGCGAAAAAAATGGATCTGCTCTTGCTTCAGAAAAAGACATCGATTGGGAAGACTGGCTGAACAATCAATCCACACAGTGCGAGGCTCTGCAACTCGACTCGGAAACGCCTTTGTACATTCTCTATACCTCAGGCACAACAGGCAAGCCAAAAGGTGTCGTGCACGTTCACGGCGGGTATATGGTCGGAACCTACATCACCACCAAGTATGTCTTTGATCTCAAGGATGAGGACGTGTACTTTTGCGTCGCAGACCCTGGTTGGGTAACCGGACATAGCTACATTGTCTATGGTCCGCTGCTCAATGGAGGCACAATTCTCACAGCGGAAGGCAAACCTGACTACCCAAACCCTGGACGGTGGTGGGATTTAATTGAGCGCTATGGCGTCTCTATTTTTTATACCACACCCACAGCTGTTCGATTATTGATGAAGTTCGGAGAAGAATGGCCTGGAAAATACGACCTCTCTTCATTACGAGTCCTGGGCTCTGTTGGCGAGCCGATTAACCCTGAAGCCTGGGAATGGTTTTATCGCGT
>BQIY01000369.1 GCA_021604265.1 Nitrospirales bacterium | reverse complement strand
GGCCTCGTAGCGACGTGTGATGGAATGACATTCAAATTGACTCGCAAGCGCTCGATGAGATTCTCGATTTTTGGCAATGACCAAAAGTCCAGAGGTGTTCTTATCAAGGCGATGGACAATTCCAGGCGTCAGTGTTCCTTGTTTGGTCATTTGAAAATGATCGAGTAGACTGTTCAGTAATGTTCCAGACCAATTTCCAGATGTTGGATGCATCACCACTCCGGCAGGTTTATTCACGACCATGAGTCCTTCATCTTCGTAGATGATTTCCAAAGAAACAGTTTTTCCCTCAACCTTCAAGGCGCTTGGTTGAGGCCTGTTCATCGTAATCGTATCACCAGGCTTCACCTTCTGGCTTGGTTTGACGATGAATGTATTCACCCGTATTCGTCCCAGCATGATTAAACGTTGCAAGCTTGAACGAGAGATTTCTGGCTGTCGGTGAGCAAGAAACCTATCGAGACGTTTGGGTTTTTCTCCTGGAGTAATGAGGAATTCAGTAATCACGTTTACGCCTTGTTTCGTCTCGAGAGTATGACAGAAATAGACCTGTTATGATGCATGGCCGTGTCGAGTGTTGTCGGTGATACACTCAGTCTCGTTCGCTTGGTTTTTCCTACCATTATAGGATTTATGTTGGTGTGTCAGTATAATCGTTCACGATTTGAATAGAAATATCGTGTGGACAGGGTCTTTTTGTGATGAGGTGAAAATTTGAAACATGGGTCCAGGCTCCTAATTTAGGGTAGCCTGCTTGGAGGAGGAAAACCATGGGGAACTGTTACAACTCAGTCGTCGTTGAGGCTCCGTGTGACAAGGTTTGGGGGACTCTACGAAAATTTCATGATTTGTCGTGGGCATCCGGTGTCGTGACGCACGTGGATAAGATCGGCGAACTGGAGTGTGATCAAGTTGGAGCAAAACGCATACTCAATGGTGTGTTTCATGAAACCTTAGTGGCATTGGATGATCACGAACGGACGTTCATGTACCGCATTGATGATGGGCCAGGTCCTGTCGCTAAGGACGCAATCAAAAACTATATTGGAGCGGTCAGGGTGCTGCCCGTCACAGAGAGTAACGCGGCTTTTGTTGAGTGGCAGTCGTCCTATGAATCGCCGGATGATGCGGCAGTCGGGGAATTATGTAATCCGATCTACCAGGCGCTCTTGCTAGCGCTTAAAAAACATTTTACGTGATGGAGATAGGCGTACCAGAAGGAGTTGAATGTCTGGGTATTCCGAAAAGGCATGGAAATTATTTGAGTCAAGAGGTAGTCATTGGCATGTCAGGAAGGTTGTCTGCCACGGCTTGATAGGTATTGCAGCGTTCAAGGACCGTAATGATATCGTTCAGTGGTTCGGCCCAGATTTCCGGTAAGTCAGCTTCCCCCTCTGTTATGATTGGATACGCCAGCATTTCTACAGGTGGATGAAACGATGCCGTCACTCCTTCCTTGTTCCCTCGTGCATCAATTCGATGCCAGCCGAATTCTTCTAAATAGACGGCATTCAGTCCATGTAGGCAAAACGGTGGTCTGTTGTCGCTGATGGTCAGCCGTTGATAGCAAAGTCCTGTCGGAATATTGTTGGCTCTGAGCAATGCGGCGAGTAAATGACTCTTTGCATAACAATACCCGGTGCCATGTTTGAGCACCTCGGAGGCTTTGCACGTCACTGGATTGAGCGCATAGTCCAGACTATGTTTGATGTCGTCACGCACAAACTTGAAGCAGACTTTGGCAATAGCAAGAGTGGACTGGTGGTGTTTGGCCAATGCTTGTGCGCGGGCAATAATGGCTGGCGTGTCCCAATCGATATAACGGCTTGACGCTAGGTATGGTTGCATGGACTTGGTCATGAGATAGATTTTGTCTCGACAAGGTGAGGTAGGCGGAGTGTCCGCTAGAATGTATTTTTTTACTCAAGTCCCTCTTCATTCGAATATTGGCACGTTCTCATTGTAACAGGACGGCATCTGACTAATCTTTTGTCGTGCTTGCTTCTGTTTTCACTGATCTTCAGTGCCAACATTAAATTATTGCTTGTGAGGGTCATCTGCCTCTGTGTACGGTTCAATAAAAGGGTCAGTGTTTTCAATCCTCACCCCCTGAGGAAAAGACGCTCAAGGGATGAGGCGAATATCGCTGTTAATGTCGATGTCTGCGATGATGTCGTTGACCTTTAAAATGCTTCCAATGATGATGGTGTCGTCCGAAATATCTTGGTCGATACGAATGCCGATCGTAGTACCGATACGCGAATGGGGATGGGGCAAAATAATGTCGGTGTCCAAAGTGTCTTCTGACGTGTCCCCGTGGGCCACGGAATCCATGTCGATGCCCGCCAATGCCCAAGTGTAGTTGCCCGGGCCCGATATGAATGGAAAATCCGGCAAGGTGAATTGGCGCCGACTGTGTTTTCTGTCCTTCTTCTGCCCAAGCCGGAGAAGCGATCCCTAAGGTAAGAAACAGCAGACCGGGGAGAATGAACGTCTGGCGTATGCCGATTGGCTGTAAGGGGGAAGGTTGCGACACAAGTCCTGTTCCAGTCGAGAGCAATTGACGTGTGTTCATGCTGTACCTCCTTTTGTCATGATTACAACCATTCCACTATATCTATATTCATTATGCTAGTCAATTTGACAGGTATTGTGAAGTCTTAATGCTAGTTAATAAAGTTATTTTATTAACTGTTACAATAACTTGCGTATTGACTTTGTACGTATTATGCATTAATATTTCTTTGGTGCATCAAAGGTGTAGGAAGTGGATTTACCTACGTGAAAACAGAAGGGGATGAGCGTGAAGAGATTTTCTGATAAAGAAATCATGCGCTATATCGAAGCGGTCAATAAGGAGGCAGCCCAAGAATGGATCACTGCCTTTGCGCGAGAGCCAAAGCTTCAGCAGAGTTACTATTGGACATTATTTTCGGAGTTGTTTCTGAAGCAGAGGAATCAGATTCCAGTTTCTATGAGTGATGCGGAAAAAATCATTCCTCAATTGTCTGCCTCCCAAGCCCGTCGGGCCATTCGAAATGCCAAAGATGCAAACTATCTGGAGATACAAGCCACCGGGACACGCACGAAAAATGTGCAACTGACTTCGAAAGCTGAGGCTATTATTCGAAAGACCAGTGCGAAAGCTCTCAAGAGCATGGAAGAAATTTTTAGGCAATCGTAACCCACACGAAACAGCATTTCGTCCTACATATACAGGGATTTCTCAGTGTACAGGCCTTGAGCCTTTTTTTGACAAGCAGGAGACAACGATCGTCAATTTTGAAGAGCAACAGAAGCGTCAAGCAACGATGCGTAAGAACTCAAAATGGGAAGATGTACGAGCATGTGTTGCCATATGATCGCTATGCTCAAAAAGACTCTGGTTCATTCCTTTTCTTCTCGCAAAATATGATCTGCCTGTCAAGGAGGCGTATCACTGTATTGGAAGATCAGGATGCTCAAGGAATACTGAGACCGGAAATTTTTCTCCAGTCTTGGTCTGGCGAAGCGTGCGTTTCAACACAAAGTCGAAGAGGAGAGGGTTGAAGTCGTACATCTCATTGAGTGACTCACGTTCTTGAGCCGTAATGTATCCAGCCGATTCAAG
>BQIY01000368.1 GCA_021604265.1 Nitrospirales bacterium | reverse complement strand
CTGGATTGCTGGTAACGGCTTTTGCGTACATGACCACGCCATAGGTACTGATGGGTATTACAACGGAATTGGAAATATTCTTGGAAGAATTATTAAATATATTGGGTCGACCTGCATCGTTGACTGTGCCCCAACGGTTGGTCAAAAAGTCAAAGGCGTGGAATTTCCCCTTGTTTGTCAGAACAAGAAGATCCCCGGATTCCGGATCAGCGGTGATCACTGCCCCCGTTTTCTGTCCTGCACTGACATGAAGGGGTGATGGCGCATCGGGTCGTTGCACAACCGCTCCTGTCTGATCTATCGTGCACCATCTTCGTGGAGGAGGGCCGCTCGAAGTATTGCCTCCTCCAAACGCCAATTCTCCTCGCAATGGAAGATACGTTGCAAAAGTGTGGTATACGCCGGTGGTCCCGAAACAACTCACCTTCTTCGTTATTAAACTCCAGGTGCTGGTATCGGGATCGTACTCGCGGATCTTGCCCGAGGTTCCATCTGCGATGACCCAGGTCCCCCGCTCTGGAAAATAGACAAGCGATTCAGCGACGTTTCCGGTATTGGAGGTAAGACTGACGAGCTGCCAGGTATTGGTGGTACTGATGGTCTGACGTATGGCTAGATTATAAAATCTCGTTGTTGACGGCGTTAATCTAATGTAGCCTAGAGTTCCCGTGCCAGTATCAATGGCATTATGGTTGTATCCATGGCTCCATGTGGTATGAGGAAAGCCTGGTATCCGTCCCCCTTCTTTCCATGAGTTAGTCCCGTCGTCATACACATGGAGTTTACTGGAGCCAAATCGAGCTGCTGCCACGAAATAGACGCGACGGGTCACGGAATCCCACGTGCCTTCTCCCATTGCGTCAAGGGTCGAAATGCTACTGTTTTGACGGAAAAAGCTAGCTGGTGGGCTTGATAGCTGTGCCCATGCGCCCGGAGCTAAATTGTTTGCCGCCGTACTCAATTCTGTAGCTTGGGAGTGAAGTGGAGCGATGAGTCCGAGGAGGAGACTGCTGAAAAGGATAATGGTAGATAAAAGATACATCATAATGTTCCCTTCTGCAGGGCGGCGGGGTGAACGCTACTAGCAAGTCGCAGGATAGTATGATAATCCACCGATCGCCGCTGCTTAGGAATATATAAATAAACATATTATTGCCTCGTCTATGTTGTACGAATCAAAAAGTAACAACGCTATGGTATATTTTGAGGCCCATCAAGGCGTTCCATAATATGTAGGTTTGATAGGTCTGAGTATGACACTCCAGAATTATTTATTTGTCAATACTGTAAAGTACGTAGTGTTCATGGCATTTGCTAGATGGATTTGACTCTTACGCTGAATACCCTGTTGCCTGCAGTGGGGGATCTTTTATTCGGCTATTGCGGCGCGAAGGGAGATAAGGTGAGTGCAAAAATGATGATCGAGGCGCTGCATTCAAGCGGTAAGCGAAGTCGATGGGATCATTCAATCAAAAACGTAGATGTTCCCGTGGCTGTACGGGTATCTCGTCACGAGCGATATCGGCGGGTTGGTTGTTTATGTCTGATGGGAACGGGTGCTAACAAGGCAAGCGGGTGTTTGTTCAACGCTCACATTGATATTCGTTATCAAGCCCTCGAAGCTCGGGGTTTGAAAAATTTCATTGCCTTGTCTTACGGGACAGTATAGAAAAATTCTTCCTTGACGATTTTACCACCTTCCACAGTATACAACCCGATTTCCTCCATCGTCATGCGTTTTCCTGTGTGCTTGGGCGTGACATCAAATGTGGATATCACGGCAAACCGGTTTCCATTTGGAAAGGGGTCGGTCACATTTCCGTCATGAACTTCATGGTTTTCAACCCACCAGGTATTTTTCCCCTTAATGGCGTCGAGTCCTGTTTGTGTTTGTTCCATACCGGGCATGGCATAAGCTTCGATGCTGACAATGTCTGAACTATAAAACTTTTCAATCGCATTCATATTCTTCCCTTGCTTACAAAGCGCAACGAGTTCTTCTCCGATTTGAGAGGCAGACATGATATGAGTCCTCCTTTTGTACCATGCGGAAAACTTCATCGCTCGTAATCCGTTTGGTGTGTTCTTGGTATTTCGGAATAAGCCTATGTCCTGACAGTGTTTCTTTAACGAGATACGATTCACGAGCAACGAATGACGCTGTTAATTGAGCGAGCATGAGCCCGGACCGCGCGGATCCCCGCATGATCCGCAAGCTCCTGGCGCTTTTCCCATGGCATAGCCTCCCTCACTTCCTCTAACAGCAAAGGCCGATAATTGTTTCTCCAGAATCTTGGCCTGGCAGTTTGGACATTCAGGGATCATAGATCCCTGGACAAGAGAGTCGAAATGATGGGAACATTCTTGACAGATGTATGAGAATATTGGCATGTGCTCAAGCTCTACTTTTTTGTCAGAGTACAGATATTATAGGTAAGACGATTTGTTGCTGACAATGACGAGAACGTGCCTTCAGTCTATGGATCGTCGAATCAAGGGGATGAATGTATGTATCATGAAGACAAGACGTTTACCGTATCGTTTAGTTTAGAAGCACATTTTTCAGATGACTACGAGGGTGAGGAAGATGAACAGGCCTGGCTTCACGATTGGGAAACACGAGTGATGCCGGATGTCGTTAAGTCGATCTTTACCACGCTGAGGAAATATCCTTCGTGGTCTGCTCGAGTGCGCAATCGTGGGATTGCTCCAACAGAAGCAATTGAAATTGCATTAATCAAAGATTACACCAAACCTGTCAATCATTGAGGTTACGAATGAAGTTCTTATCCCGATTCTTCACAAGGACTCAACTCTGGAGTATCTTGATTATTCTGACGGTTCAACCGGTGTTGGCGCAAAATCTTGTATACACGCCGACGGCGAGTACGCCTGTGGGACGTACGCCTCAATCGATGGCCACGGGAGATTTTAATCAAGATGGGTTGCTCGACATTGCCACGGTGAATAGTACATCTGATGATGTATCCATCCTTTTGAGTAACGGGAACGGAACCTTTCGTTCAGCTGTGTCTTTTAGCGTTGGTAAGATCCCCATGGCCGTGGCCACCAGCGATCTCAATGGTGATGATCGGTTAGATCTGGTTGTGGCCACGAGTGGGCTTGATCAGATTATTGTATTCTTCGGACAAGGGAATGGTGTCTTTACCAAAGCCGAGAGTTATCCGTCAGGAAAAGGCACGACTTTTGTGGCCTTGCAGGATGTTGATGATAACGGCAGTGTTGATATTGTCACCGCCAATAGCGGGCGATTCGGGTATTACCCTCCTTTTAGTGTGTCAGTGCTGCTTAATAAGGGGGGCGGGAAATTTGGCGATCCAACATTTTATGAAACAGATGGTCGGAATGGGATGTTTCCAACTGGCGTGTATGTTCATGACCTGACTGGTGATGGTCTTGTGGATGTCGCTGTGACGTGGAGTCAGGCAAGTTGGCGTACTCCGAACGGGGTGATTTCATTACTGGCTAATCAAGGGCAGGGTCAATTCACATTACACAGTGAGATCAAAGCAGGTCTATCGTTGAGTGCGATTACAGGGGCAGATTTGAATGGGGATGGACGTGGAGACTTGGTGACGACAAGTGTCTT
>BQIY01000367.1 GCA_021604265.1 Nitrospirales bacterium | reverse complement strand
ATTTCTCCATTCGTGAGTCGATTCAAATCGCAATGAACGGTATCAGGTTCCGTGCAGTGAGTTTCTAGCTGAATTGTGTGATGGTGGATGCCAAAATCGGCAATAATCATTGATTGAATATGATGAAGGAGATCATCCTTTTTCTGTTCGTGTTCAGAATCGACCAAGACGTGACAGGTCAACATGATCAGGCGTGGTTCGACGGCCCAGATATGGAGGTCGTGCACATTCTGAACGCCATCAATTTGTTCGATGGCTTTCACGACATTGGTAGGATTGATGCTGGGTGGTGTGGATTCTAATAAGACGTCAAGGGATTCGCGAAAAATCGGCCATGCCCCTCTGGCAATCACGATCACAATGAGAAGGCTAATGAGCGGGTCGAGTGCCGTCCACCCAGTATACAGAATGCCAATCCCGCAAGCCACAACGCCAAGTGAGACCCAGGCATCGGCGAGCATATGCATAAAGGCTCCACGAATATTCAGATCGTCTTTTGCGCCGTGTTGCAGCAGTAAGGCGACTGATAAATTCGCTAAAAAGCTGACGAGTGCAATGATGATTATCCACCCTCCTGGAACGACGACAGGAGCGGTGAGACGATGGATGGCCAGAACCGCGAGGATTCCTGCCGTGAGCAATAGCACCAATCCGTTGACGAATGCAGAAACAATTCCGGCGCGATGATAGCCGAATGTTCGATCCTCCGTAGCGGGTCTGGCTGCTAAAATATGCGCGTATAACGCCAGGAAGAGTGAGCCCTGATCAATCAAATTATGGCCGGCGTCGCTCATCAGGCCAATGCTGTTAATCACATATCCGCCAATAAATTCTGCCACGATAATGACGGCATTAATGCCCATACCGATACGTAATCGAGTTTTGAGTTGATCGTAGGAGAGTGTGGACGGGGTCATGATGTTAGTTTCGCATCATCCTGCTGAATGAGCAAGAACCGGATCTGGGTGCCTATCGATGGTGAATGCGCCTGGTGGTGTTGAGCCATCATGCTCGTTCATGACGGCTTGCATGCGAGATGCGTCGAATGGTTATTGCCGGGCAAGAAGATGTTCGTAGAGTGTTTTCGTTTGCCGCGCAATGGCGGTCCAGCTAAATAAGTCCTCCGCTCGTGCGCGACCGGCTTTGGCGTAGCGTTCCCGTTGATCCTGGTTCGCCATCAGTTCGTTGATGGCAGCGGCTAAATCCTCTGAAAATTGTCTCGGATTGACTGGCGCAAACGGCGATTCTTGATGTTGTTCCAACGGAACCAATTTGCCGGTTTCCCCATCCACGACCACTTCGGGAATACCTCCAACGGCTGATGCCACGATGGCTGTCTCGCAAGCCATGGCTTCAAGGTTGATGATGCCGAACGGTTCATAAATTGATGGACAACAGAAGACGGCGGCATGGGAATAGAATTCAATGACACTGGGTTTGTCGAGCATCTCGCGTATCCAAATCACTCCTTGTCTGTTCCTGGAGGCATCTTGAACCGCCCGATGCATTTCCGCTTCGATGTCAGGCGTGTCAGGGGCTCCGGCGCAGAGGACGACCTGGAAGTCCGGGTTAAGATATTCGATGGCTTGTACTAGATGGATAATGCCTTTTTGTCTGGTAATTCTGCCGACAAACAACACGTAGGGTTTGGCCGGATCAACTCCGTATCGAACCAGAGTTTTGGTTGATGTCTGTTTTGTGTACTCGGTGAGATCAATGCCATTATGAATCACCTTGACCTTCTCTTGCGCAATGGAAAAGTGGTGAAGAATGTCTTGCTGCGTGCCGTGAGAGACCGCAATGACGGCATCAGCCATTTCAAGTGCCGTTCGTTCTAGCCACAGTGAATAATCATAGCCGCCTCCCAGTTGTTCACGTTTCCAGGGACGTAAGGGTTCAAGAGAATGCGTGGTGATCACGAGTGGAATGCCATAATTCAGTTTGGCCAAGATACCGGCGAGATGGGTGTACCAGGTATGGCAGTGAACGAGGCTGGCATCGATGCCAAAGGAATTGAAATCGAGTCCTCTCTGCATCGCGCCAAATACCGGAGTTAAGGACTCGGGGCATCCGTACTCACTATTATTTAATTCAAAGCCTCTGACTTCAAGGTTGGGTTCAGTTATTTTCTGGTCACCGAAACACCGCACTTCAACGTGCATCAGTTTGGCAAGTTCTTGACTGAGATATTCAACATGAACACCGGCCCCTCCATAGTTATACGGAGGATATTCATTACTGAGGAGTAAGGCCTTCATTGCATGGTGTTTTCCTTTTCTGTGGGATTTCGTCTTGGCTGTGTCGTATGAAGCGTGTGGCAGCACGCCCCATAGAAACGCTCCGATAACAGGAATCTGGCCACCATCAAGTCAACGCGCCGTCTGTGGCCCATACACAGAAAGCATTTGAAGAATGGAGAGCCTGGCAGGATTCAAGAATGTCGAATTTTTGTCTCGTTCTTTGTCTGGTCAGGACTACCTTCCAGGACACGATGTTCGCTGAGAGGAGATGACGGACCATTCCAGTATCGGGAAGCATCATGTCCAGGAAATTTCACTCTTCTCCAACGGGTGACTGACAAGCGGTCTGCAATTGACTGCCGTTCCGTTCCGTCATCGTCTCAGGAGTCAATTGATATCTCATTGGAAGGCGATTTCACTGACTGTTTGGTTGCATCCACGGCAGCCGTCACGCGTGATGCCGCATGCTTCAATGTTTGCTGAGTATCTTTTGACAGGGTGTTAATTGTACTTTTGGTGTCGGACGCCATTCCTGAGAGCTCCTCTTGGGCTGTCTTAGCCCCGCGAGCCAATCGTCCTCGCAGTGAATTGCCTGGTTCGGGCGCCATCAGCAAGGCCGCGCCGGCACCAAGGGCGACTCCCGCAATGAAGACAAACGTATTGACCCAGCCCGAGTCGTCTGAATAATCTTGGTGTTCCATGATCAATCTCTCCCTTAATTGATAGAGTCTGATGATTAGTGTCTGTGCTGCTTATTCCCAACAAAGGTGGTGACGGCACTTCCCAGTAAGACCCCAGCTCCAAACACAAGACTGTACGCGAGCCCTGTTCTCAACTCCGGCCAGCTCTCGAGTACTCGCTCCCAAAGCGGGACGCCCGTGGGAAAGTGAACATGCCCTTCCCAGCCGAGGTTGTCTTGTTGAAATGTTTGGTCGGCTTCGCTGTGTTCTTTCGGAATGTGCTCGCTGTTGTGTTCTGAAATGGTCATGCGGTCCTCTCTAATAAAGCGACAGGGAAATGTTCAAGAATCTCATGTAACGGTACTATAGCTTTTTCATGATGTTCCGTCGATGCAATCGATTCTCCTGTGAGTACATTCGTCAATCGCGAACCAGCCCATGTATCGGGAAGCAAAAGGTTCGTGTCCTCCCACACTTCTTTCCCCAAAGGCCATTGTCCAGACTCAGTGCATAGACCCGAAATGAAGCGCGGGATAATTGTGATTGCAGCCTGTTCTCCTTCTATTCTACCAAATGCGCAGACATGTGGCGATCGTGCCCCATCGGTCTTCAGTGGTTGAAAGTCCCCTTCTAGAAAGAGTGAGGCATGGGCTTTTCGATACTGGAGGGCCATGGTGGTTGTCCAGAGTTTCAAG
>BQIY01000366.1 GCA_021604265.1 Nitrospirales bacterium | reverse complement strand
AGTTTTAATCGGCCAAATCTTCGGTATCGAGTACAGGCCAAGGTCAATCCCTCTGAGCAAGTACTGGCTGTGCTCCAGGCGCAACCGCAAGAAAGTGGAATTGTGTATTGCCAGAGCCGGAAAGCCACGGAACAGCTCGCGGAACGATTGCAAGCGCGGGGCATTTTAGCCAAACCGTATCATGCGGGTCTGCCGACCACGGAACGTATACGCCATCAAGAATTATTCTTACGTGATGAAATCCAAGTGATCTGTGCGACGATTGCGTTTGGAATGGGGATCAACAAACCGAATGTGCGGTTTGTCATTCATTATGACTTGCCCAAAAATCTGGAAAGCTATTATCAGGAAACTGGACGCGCCGGACGTGACGGGTTGCCAAGTGAGTGTGTGCTGCTCTTTAGTGCAGGAGATACGGTCAAGCAGCAGCGTTTCATTAATGAAAAGCCGGATTTCAAGGAACAGGAAATAGCGCGTGCGCAACTAGAGCAAATGGTGGAATATGCCGAATGTGCGACGTGTCGGCGTGTCGAATTGTTACAGTATTTTGGCGAAGAAGTCACACAAGAAAATTGTGGTGCCTGTGATAACTGTCTCTCACCCAGGGATGCCTATGACGGGACAGAAGACGTTATCATGGTCCTCTCATGCGTCTCACAGATTCGACTAAAAAGCGGATTTGGCGTGGGGCAAAATCATGTAATTGAAGTGTTGACCGGGGCAAAGACTGAAAAGGTCAGGCGATGGGGCCATGAGCGACTGCCCGCATATGGAAAAGGGAAAAAGGTACACAGTCGGCCCGAATGGGCCGCCATCTGCCGAGAACTCATCAGACTCGGATATCTTCAGCAAATCACAGAGCCGTTTACAATCTTACAGCTGACAGCACAAGGCCGTGACTTTCTGCAAGTGCGTCAGCGTGTCATGCTGACGAAACCCATGAACGCACCAGAGCGCAAGGCCGTATCGTCCGGTGATGTAGCACTTGATGAGGAGCTCTTTCATCGCTTACGTCAGCTACGAAAGAACGTCGCTGATGAGCGGGACGTTCCAGCCTATGTCGTGTTCTCCGATGTTGCCCTACGTCAAATGGCACGAGAGTATCCGGCCAATGACCGAGAGTTCCTACAGATTAGCGGCGTCGGAAGTCGGAAATTGAAGGAGTTCGGGCCAATCTTTCTTTCGACTATTGCTGACCACTTGGAATCCCACTCACGCCAGAATTTTCCGAAAGAATCGGTTTCCGCACAACAGCCATTAGCTTTGAAGAAAAAGCAACTTGGCAAGACTGCCCAGGAAACCTTGCGCTGGTTTCAATCAGGGGAATCAGTTGAGGAAATTGCTCAACAACGTGATCTGGTCACCAGCACTATTTATAGTCACCTTGAGCAAGCGATCCAAGCCGGTGAGTCCGTCGATATCAATCAGCTATTAACCCCGGCCCACCAAACACGCATTGCCGCAGCCTTTGCTCAGACCGGATTCGAAAATTTAACCGGAGCCAAAGAACTCCTTCACGATCTCTATGATTACGGACAACTTCGCCTGTTTCGTGCTTTCCATGAGAAGCGGGACAAATAAAGAACTCTCAAGTTATAAGGAGTGTGCGCTATTTCGAGTCTGACCCCATACTATATATATTAAAAGCTAGGCCTGACTTGGACTATGTTTTCGTCTGCAAGTCAGGCCTGCTCGGTAGAAAAAACAGAGGGGAAGGCGATTATTCGGTCTTGGCTTTCATCTCGTTGAATTTTCCTTTTGCTCGCTCCAGAGTCGCGTTGGCTTTTCCTTTTGCCCGTTCCATTGTTGCCTTCAGGTCGTTGCCTTTGGCTTCTTCCATTTGCGCGTTGATTTCTCCTTTTGCTTCTGCCGCTTTGGCTTTTGTCTCGCCCTTCATTGATTCCACCTTGGCTTTGACATCTCCGGCATAGACGACCGAAAACGTGCTGGCGACGGCGAGCACCGCAGTTGCGCTGACCAGGAAAATGTTTTTCGTCATATTGTCCTACACTTTCTGAGGGGGGAATAAATAATGGTGGCGTTTTCCGAATGAAAACGTCGGGCGGATATTGTTGCTGGCGTGCCCTTGGAAGTCAAGGAAGGCATTGAGCAAACGGGAAGGCCATCAAGACATGAAGCCTTTGAGCGAAAGATGTCCCATAGTCATGTCGTGTTATGTCTAGGTGACTGATCTGGCAATCAAGAATGTCCTAAGGCTGATCCGGTAGACCTTTATGACTGTTCGTGAATTGAGGCAATGTTATTTTTGCCTCATAACCAGCAATCACCCCGCATCGGTTAGGGATTAATGACTATGGCCATCATGCGTATGCCCATGGTCGAGCTCTTCTTTTGTCGCGTCTCGTACCCCGATAATGTCAATGTCAAAATTGAGGGTGATCCCGGCTAACGGATGATTGGTGTCGATGGTGACGTTGTCCCCTTCGACTTTCTTGACGATGATTTGCTGTGAGGTGCCGTCCGGGGATTTGGCCTCGAAGGTCATGCCGGCTTCAATCTTATCGACACCTTCAAACGCCGATCTTTCGATGATCGCAATGCGCTCCGGATCCACTTCGCCATAGCCGTCGGCAGGTTCAATCTTCACTTTCACGGAGTCTCCTTCTCCTTTTCCTGTCAGAGCTTTTTCCAGTCCGGGTATGATATTCCCTGCGCCGTGCAAATAAGATAGAGGCGTTGAGCTTTCTGAACGGTCAATGACATGGCCGTCGTTGTCTGTGAGCGTATAATGCATGCGGACAACAGAGTTTTTTTCAATCAACGTAGGCATGGGCGTTCCTTTCATTTATGAGCAGGTTTCCGCAATGACCACCGAGCGTAATATTTGGTGGACACGATTCTGATAGTGTTGGTAGACATCACGGTTTTGTCCCGTGAATGTGATATTCCACGTGTCTTTTCCGCAGAGAATTCTCACGCGACTGCCATAGCCTTGGGGGCCTTTGTCGAGATCGAGGAATTCGATTGCGGAATGACCGGCAATCGTGGTTTCTGTGATTTGGCCATAGGAGGTGATCATTCCTCGTTGTTGCGCCTCTGTGAGAAAGTGCTGCCGTTCCTCGATGAGGTACCCGGGCGTCGGCTCCGTGACAAATCGTTCTTTCGCAATCATCACGCGAAAGGCCGGAAGGTCTAACAACACATCCAGGGCGATCACGGAAACTTGCGTATTTCCCATGCCATGGAGCTGCTGATTGAGCATACCTTGAATTTTTTTGGTACTGGCTGCGCCCATGGGTTTGAGATTGGAAGGATAGTGGAACCGCAATCCATGGTTGTCATATTTCTGCAGATCATTGTCGGCATAACTTTCTGGGGCTGTTGTCAATGACAAGCTGACGGCAAAGAGACAGAACCCTAAGACAGAATACGGGTTGAGCGTTTTCATTGGCGCTGATTCCTCGAATGATTTTTCACGTGTCATGAACGATGATGTCATGAACGTGAATCGATGGATGATAAGGGGCTCTCCTCAAATGTATCCCCTGAGTGGTTGACAGGATAGGAGGGTGTTGGTTGAGAAAGGAAAAGGTTGTGGCCTGAATCGTCGCAATTAGGTGATATGAGCGTCTGGATAATCGATCCACGTTTCTTTTTCGGCCAG
>BQIY01000365.1 GCA_021604265.1 Nitrospirales bacterium | reverse complement strand
GATTCAACTGCAAATTGAAAAATGGAGAATAAACTGATATTCCGGGCATATGGAGTATTTTATAATTTGCACTTTGAAATTTGCATTATTTGTGTCTATTGCAGGACGATTTGATACTCTTCCAATGCGGTTGCCGTCATTCGGCGAAGATTAGCCAATGATTGATTATAGTCGACAATGGCTCGCTGTTCATTGCCTCGTGCAATGGCAAGGTCGCCTTGGAATTCAAGGACAAGCCGGGTTGTACTCAAGCCGAGTTGAAAGCGTTCCTGCTCAGCCTTCAGTTGTTTTTCAGCCAGTTGCCGGGCGGTTTGAGTCGTACGGATACGCTTAAAGTCAGTTTTGACCCGGCGAACCGCCTCCTTCGTATCGATAATGACCTGGTGACGAACACGTTGGAGCAGGGCCTTGGCCTGATTGGCTTCCAGGACTCTTCGATTATACTGACTCTGCGCCGAACGGTTGCCGAGGGGGTAGCTCAAGATGAGACCTCCTCCAATATTATAAAAATCTGAACTGGAGGTCCGGTCAAGCGTATCTCGAGGTCCCTTGCCCAGTCCGCTCAGACCGACTCCCCCTTCGAGGGAGAGACTGGGAAGCAGCTGATTTTTTGCTAGGGTGGTGTTGAGAGTTCCTGTTTCAATATTTTTTTGAGCTTGTAGGATTTCTGGACGATTGTTGAGGGCCGTTTCAATATCTTGTCTTAGAGTTCTCGTGCTGGCTTTTTGTATCGGGGTGTCAGTTGCGAGTACGACGATGTCTTGTCGGAGTTCCTCTTCGGATGGACTAAAGAGTCGACGTAGTTGATCTTCTTGATCGCGCACGGCTTTCTGAGTCACTAAGACTTGTTCTACACGGCTGGCTACGCCGGCTTGTGCTTGTAACACTTCAACTTCAGCCATCACGCCGGCTTGGACTTTCGCTCGATTGGCAGCTAATAATTCTTGTGCTGCCTTGAGCGTGGCTTTGGCAACCTTTTCATTTTCTCGAGTAAAGACCAGTTCCCAATACGTTTGTTCGACATCTTTGATCACGGTTAATACCTGGTCGACAAAGACATGGTGTTCGGTGGTTGCGGCATTGCGGGCAATGCTGATTTGTGTTTTGTTAATATCCGTTCCAAAATCTCGAAGCAATGGTTGGCTGAGATTCAATGACAGAGTATTGGTGTATGATGGATTGAACAAAAACCCTGTTTGTCCTGCAACGGAGTTTCTGTTTGAATCAAATGCCAGGTCAAACATTCCTCCCGAATAGAGTTTTTGAGTAAGCCCAAGTCTGACATTCATGTCATTTTGATCGATAGTGTCAGGGTCTGACCCAACGGAAACGCCTCCAAATCCGAATATCGGTCGATTGAGGGGGATGACATTTCGGTCATAGCGTCCGGAGAGTTCGACCGTGGGATCGAATTGTGCTTGTTGCAGCATAATGTCGGTCAGCCGGACATCCCGTGCTTGACGGCCGATAGTAATATCTAGGTTACTTTCCAGTGCGCGTAACACGGCCTCGTTCAATGTGAGAATTTCCACGGGTTCGGAGTCAATGAGTGTCGTCAGGGGAGCTTGCGCCAGCGCGATATGGCCGAATCCCAGTATCGTGGAGAACAAGAGGCCATTCATGAGCCAGGCCATCCGGCTTGAGAGGTGAGCGGCCCAACCTTGAGATTGCAGATGCATTTTTTGGTGCAGACGGAAGCTACCGGTGGTGATAAATGTCGAAATGCCATGTTCCTTTTGAGAATGGAATAGCGTACGCTATCAAACGGATCAGGCTGTATGCAAATCAATGTAAATTAATAAAATATTTGAGGATTTTCTTAACAGGTCGCTAGGTAGGAGTACGGCATCGACTTTCGACCCTCGCCTTTGCTTGAGCGGTGTGAATCCCTGTAGAGGCAGCTCTTGAGAACCTGTGCCATAAATTCGTAAAATCATGGCATATTCCATATCGCCTTCTGCGATGTATTTCATTATATATTTGTGAAAGATAAGGAGTGGTATGTACGCGTTGGCAACGACTTTCTTGAAATCCTGGTATCGATCTTCGAAACTCCACGCTCGTGATGTGACGCCTCAGTATGTGTTGTGGGCTGTCCTTGCATTATTCGGGCTTTCAGGTACGGCTAATGCTTTTGCAGATCAGGGGGCGGGGCCGCAAGAACTCCCTAAGCCTAAAATTAAAACGACTCAGCCGCTCTATAAGGATTGGAATTTTGATAAAGAGCAGGCTGGTGCTCCGCCGGCCGGGTTCGTGAGTAATGCGAAGAATCATGATGCCAAAGGTACATGGGTGGTCACCAACGAATCGTCAGCGCCTTCTCAACCGCAGGTTGTGGTTCAAGATGCGGATTGCTCTGATATTTCGTGTTATGACCTGATTTTGGGCGAAGAAACGGAGGTCACCTATGTTGATGTCTCTGTACGTATCAAGCTCACAAAGGACATGGGGTCAGGGAAGGCGGGGATTGTCTTGGGGGCCAAGGATCATAAGAATTTCTATGCGGCGGTTGTGACGCCCGCGTCCAATATAGTGGAAGCCTTTCTCGTTCGTGACGGAAAAGCCACGTCGTTTGGTCAGTCAGAATTAAACCTGGTTAAAGGTGATTGGCATGCTCTTCGTGTTCAGCGAAGTCCAATGATGAGTCATGATCTCTTTAATGTTTTCTTCGACGACCGTATGTTGCTCTCACTTTCCGACTCAACGTTTAAAGAAGGCAAGGTCGGACTGGTGACATGGGGAAAAGGACCATTTACGTTTGATAACCTTCGTGCGCAGGAGTACTTGACGAATCTCCCGCTTTCTCGTCCGCCGGCGTATTAAGCACTCTGGGTTGAACGAAAGTCAGAGTGCTGTGCTGACGTCGTTTGGAAAATGACAGAGTCGAAGTCCCTCAGATGTAGGAAGCAGGACTTTGTCCGTTGACGGCACCTAAACTTGGTCTCCGTAAAATGTTGATATGTTGTTTCATGTACCCTGGCGAGATTTCTTCAATAATTTATAGACGTATCCAATCTTTTTTTGTCCGCCCGTGGCTTTTCGGAGCGCAAAGTCAAGAGGGACCTCCTCCACAGAAAATCTAAAACGTTTCTGGAAGTAATACTCAATCGTCCCCACTCCAAGACGGTTGGGATCACAGAACCATCCCTGTCCTCCGGGTTTGAGTGCTGTGCTCAGAACATTTGAGATTCCTGGTAAGTTCTTTTCGTCATAAAACACCTCACTGCCTAATACGACATTGTAGGTCTGTTTTAAATTGATGGTGCCAAACCAATCCAAGGTGCAGGTGTCGAAGTCTGTAATGTCGTTCAACTGACACGATTCCTTCACGCCTTCGAGCGTGACGGGAACCATGTCAGAAAATGTCATGGATGCACCTAATTGAGCGGCGACGATGCCGGCCAAGCCCACACCGCAACCAATTTCTAGAACGGTTTGTCCTTTCAATTTTTGCGGAAAAAAACTTTCGATAAGGAATATCGACAGGGCCACTTCTGACGGCCAGATTCGATCCCAATATCCCCACCCAAGTGATTCCTCATCCCGTTGATCCATGGGGGTTTCATCTGAAATGTCCCGCTTGGTCTTGATGACCATTGGCACGTCTCCGAGCTGAGGAAGTGTG
>BQIY01000364.1 GCA_021604265.1 Nitrospirales bacterium | reverse complement strand
AAGACCAAGACATGTGCTCTCGGAAACAGCAACAAATATGCGCCTAACACTCCTGAGATGGCTCCGCTGGCACCCACCATGGGAACGACCGATTCCGGATCGACTAATGCATGACTCAAGGCAGCTAAAATTCCACAAGCCAGATAAAAGACAACAAACTTTCCATGGCCCATCACATCTTCGATATTATCGCCAAAAATCCACAAATAGAGCATGTTCCCGATTAAATGCATCCATCCACCATGGAGGAACATACTCGAGAACAATGTCCCGTACGGCGGAAGCGAAACAAGGTCAAGCGGTAATTGCGTGTGGCCGAATACAACAGCGGGAATGGCCCCGTACTGATAGACAAAAACTTCGCCATAGTCCACGGGAAGAGCGACTTGATAGAGGAACACGAAGACACAGGCAACAATGAAGGAAACCGTCAAGTACGGGGTAGTCGCAGTGGGATTGTCGTCCTTAAGGGGAATCATTCAACATCTCAACAGAAAGGCATCATGATCGAGGCTGATCGGCAGAGATGCTGCACAGTTCCAGGTTGAGAATCGGGTCCAGCCCATCGGGTGAGCCTGCATCAAGAGCAATGGAAAAACCTGCGGCATGCGTATGTCCTCCTCCCCCATACCGTGCGGCTATATCCGCTACCGAAATTCCTCCAGATCGGGAACGCAGGCTAAAATATCGCCGACCATTTCGTTGATGCCAAATGATGCCAAAGGGATGATCTTTCGACAAACGTTCCCCGATTTGGCTTGTGAGCACAGGGCTGTAGACCGCCGGAACGGTTTCGCCTTCAAAATTCACCATCGCTGCCTCAACAATCATCTTATCGATCAAGACATTTTCATGACGAAGAATCCCTCGCCCTTCCACCTCCAAGACATCTTGACGAAGCTGATCCCAAACTGAAAATTCAAAGGGGTAAGAGGAGAGAGCCGCATTGATTTCACGACTGTTCGGCAAACGCCATTGCCAGAGATCTTTATCTTGAATGTACTGCATCATCCATGGAACAGGTTCTCCGTGAATCCACTCCCACGATAAGACGGCTCCACTCTTTTCTAAATCAAAATACACATACGGCAAGCCAGCCAGGGCTGCCTGCGCCGTCACATGGTGATCCAATATAAATAAACTCGCCGCCTTCTCGTGCATGGCTTCGATCACATCACGACCATAACTAAAATCAACCATGAGCACATGGCGATCAACAAGATGTTCTGGCGGTGGGTCCCCATGCTTCACCGGCAAAAATGTTGCCTTAGGAAATCGCTTCCACACGGCCAACGCGGCTCCAAATCCATCGGTACATTCCGCATGATAGAGCACGACATCAGGGGCATGGGCATTGCCCGCTTGATCAAAATTTTTCATATTCTCTGTCTCCTTACATGTAGCAACATACCACGGATATCCGACTCAAGAAAATCCAATACGAGACTCTACCTTTAAAAAGAAATAGAGGAATATCAGGAAGGAAGAAAAGAGGAACTCGTGGCCGATTGGCAGACATTGATCCGATCAATCAATTGTCGAAGCCGGCCGGCATCCTTGCGGTTATAGTGAAAAACCAGTCGTGGAAGCTCTCGCACATGTGCATCCTCATATTCTTCTGGGAGGGCTGTGGTCTGGCTGAACTCTCCCTCTGCCAGCATATCATGAAACTCCTCATTCAATTGATGAATTTCTTCTGGTTCAAGAGCGTGCTGAAGGCGAACAACAAGCTTATCACCGACATAACGAATGGAATGGTAGTTCCGGTAAAACTGTTCAATTTCTTCCACCGCCTCAGCTTCGTGATGGAACACTTTAAGGAAGGTCAAGTCCGTCTCGCTAATCAGACCTCGAGGCAACAATTGCCCTCTGACAAACTCCATCCACCGTTCCCAGTAATCGCTGCCAGGCGCTTCAAGACAGACGACTGGAACAGGGTCAGTCTTTCCTGTCTGAATCAACGTCAAAACCTCAAATCCCTCATCCAACGTACCGAACCCGCCGGGAAACAACACCGTGGCGTGGGACTCCTTGACAAACAGGAGTTTTCGTGTGAAAAAATATTTCAAATTGACTAATTTTTTGTCTTCCGCAATAAGAGAATTTGGCGCCTGTTCAAACGGCAACATAATGTTGACGCCAAAACTGTTTTCCCGTCCAGCTCCTTCATGACCGGCCCACATAATCCCAGGTCCGGCGCCGGTAATCACCATAAAGCCCCGCTCGCTCAGCAGGCGGCCAAAACGGTATGCAAGCTGAAAGTTGGGGTCATCCTGGGGCGTTCGCGCGGACCCATAGATACTGACCTTGCGAACATGTTGATAGGGATGAAAGACGGTAAACCCATACCGTAATTCTTTGAGAGCTCGATTGAGAATTTTGATATCAAGGATATCGACTTTCGGATCATGGAGCTTCATGACCGTTTTCATCATATCCCGCAAAAGCGTCACTTTCGGGTCATCTGTCGGTCCTGATAATAATGTTTCAACCTTCTCAAGAAGGTCTTCATCGTGAGCAGAACTTGAAGTCACCAGGGATAGGTTTCGACGATTCATTTGATATATTTCACTCTCATGTTTCATAATTACTATGGTACCCTGTCTCAGAGCCGAATGACAGAAAGACAGACTTTTTCATACATTGACACTCTTTCTTTGAAGCACGAGTAATGCCACCGTATGGCATCACATGTAAGGCTCTATCTTTTCGGTAAAAATAGCCAGTAACTCAAGACTTTATTCACAAATACCTATGACAATTCGTGACGTAAATCTGTGACAAATTTCTGGCGAATGCTCCCATGCCCGATTATTGGCCTCTCGCCCATGGACGGCGTGACCGACGCCACGTTTCGACATATTGTGGCCACTCATGGTCATCCAGACATTGTGTTTACGGAATTTACAAGCGTTGGCGAAATTTGTCATAGCCGTAAAGGCGGGTGGGGCGCCTTCCAATATTCACAAGAAGAACGTCCCATTCTCGCGCAGTTATACGGGAAGGATCCGGAACTGTTCTACCAGGCGGCGCATATCGTCTGTGAAATGGGATTTGATGGACTGGACATTAACATGGGCTGCCCATCAAAAAATGTCGCATCATCAGGAAGCGGAGCCGCGCTTATCAGGACGCCCGAGCGCGCAGTAAACATTATGGAAGCCGCCCATCAAGGCATCAATGATTGGGCCAGCGGCCAATCACTCCGGGAAGCCGGTGTACGTCCAATGATCATCGAAAAAGTTCACGAGATGAACATTGAAAATAACTGGCACCCTTCTCCGCAATCTGACCGAAACCCTATTCCCCTCTCGGTCAAAACGCGCTTGGGCTACGATGAGATCGTCATAGAGGAATGGAGCGAATGTTTAACCCAGGGAAAACCTGAAGCCATTTCGATCCACGGAAGAACATTGCAGCAAATGTACCGGGGTCAGGCCGATTGGGAAGCCATCGGGCTCGCCGCACAACGCCTCCGGGGTAAGGGGATTCTGGTGCTGGGCAATGGCGATATTCGATCATTAGAAGAAGCCCTGACCGCGATAAAAACATATGGAGTTGACGGAATTTTGATCGGTCGCGCCGCACTCGGTAATCCGTGGATCTTTCGTAGAATTCAAGACCTTCGCCTTG
>BQIY01000363.1 GCA_021604265.1 Nitrospirales bacterium | reverse complement strand
CTCTTACTCCCGGTTGCCGGATTTGCGGGAGGCATTTTCCTGATGTTCGCCGACACGATCGCGCGAACCGTCTTGAGTCCCGCTGAATTTCCTGTCGGTGTCGTCACGGCGTTGGTGGGCGGCCCCGTATTCTTGTTTCTGCTGATGAATCGGAATATGCGGGTGGGAATGTGATGCTGAACCCGGATTCTTTTATTGCCGCGCCGGCCTATGCGCTTCAAGATGTGACCTTTCGCTATGCCACGTCTTCCCGCGACACATCTGAATCGGTGCTGAAGAACCTCACCTGCTCGATTGATTCCGGGAAGATCCTTGGGATTCTTGGTCCGAATGGATCAGGAAAAAGTACCTTACTCAAGCTTCTAGTCCGTGTCCTGCTTCAGGGGTCCGGTACGATTGAGTTATTCGGGAATTCATTTTCCCTACTGTCTCAGGCTGAGGTGGCCAGGCGGGTGGCGTTGGTTCCGCAGGAGACCATGCAGATTTTTCCCTTTACCATCGCGGAAATGGTGCTGATGGGACGATTTCCTCACCATCGGGGTTGGGGTGGCTGGCATTGGGAGGATTCTGACGACTGGCGAATCGCACATCAGGCTATGGAAGAGCTGGATGTCACTCACCTGGGGTCCAGGCTGGTCACGGATGTGTCGGGAGGGGAACGTCAACGGGCAGTGATCGCCCGTGCCCTTACTCAGGAGCCACAGATATTGCTTTTGGATGAGCCTACGGCTTTTTTGGATTTGCATCATCAATTGGATATTGCGCGAATTCTTCGGCGGTTGAATCGGGAGCGTGGGCTTACGGTGATTCTGGTGTCTCATGATCTGAATCTGGCCAGTCAGTACTGTGATCGCCTGATGTTGTTACACCATGGACAGGTTGTGGAAGTTGGATCTCCTTTAGAAGTCCTGCGTCCTGACCTGTTGGAATCGGTGTACGGTTGCCCGGTTCTGGTGGATGGTCATCCTCAATCAGGATTACCCCGTGTGTCTTTGCCGGTGTGAGCGAGTGGACCACTGTAGTGTTTTATGCGTGGATGTCGGTATTAACCATTTAATAAAGGATAGGGTTATAGAGGAAAAACGATGGTTGTGACGGGGAAGCTGGTGTAAATCCAGCACGGTGCCGCCACTGTAAGCGGGGAGTACTTCTGCAAGAGTCCATTGTGGACCTGGTGTCCATGAGAAGGCGCAGAAACGCGATGATCCGTAAGTCAGGATATCCGACAATCAGTCTCTTCCATAAGACCCCTTCGTGCGAAAGGGAGGTGGATGATGTTTTCATGGTTTCTGCGTTCATATTGTCTCGTCCTATGTTTTCGAAGTTTGGGATTGCTCGTCCTATCTCTATTTTTTCCAATCATTGTTGGGGCAGCAGATCCGCAACATGCCGAGTCTGTCACGGAATTAGACCCCATGGTCGTCACGGCAACGAAAACTCCCGTGCCTCTGACTCAAACCACGAGTGCCGTTGAAGTCATTACGGAAGAAAATATGCAGCGCCGACATAGTCGAACCCTTGTGGATGCCATCAGTTTGAGTCAAGGAGTGGCGACGTTTTCCTCTGGTGGCCCAGGCACGAACAATACCGTGAGAATTCGTGGAGGGAGTTCGGCTCAAACGTTGGTGCTCATTGATGGTGCCATTGTGAACAGTGCGACACTCGGGGAATATAATTTCGGTACGATGACCACGGACAATATCGAGTCCGTGACCGTCCTCCGGGGGGCGCAGAGCATGCTGTGGGGTTCTGACGCTGCCGGTGGGGTAGTCGACATCCGAACCAAGCGAGGGACAGGTGATCCGGTTGCCAGAATTTTTTCAGAATATGGGTCCTATAATTCAATTCGAGAAGGAGGAAGTTTTGCCGGACAAATGGGGCCGGTAGATTTTACTGCCACCTTGACGCGGTGGGATATGACCAAATTTTCTTCGGTGAATTATCGGCGAGGAGCGGTTGAGCGGGATGCCTTTCGCAATTGGCAGGCGTCTTCGTTGTTAGGGATAAAGGGACCCTGGGACGGACGGTTGGAATTGGCGTTCCGGTGGATCAATAACGATATCGATCTTGATAATCCCAGTACATTCGGCGGTCCCTTCGATGTGTTTAAAGCGAAATCCGCGAATGAACAATTTATTTATAGCGGGAGTTATCATCAACCGATTACTGACTGGTGGGATCAGAAAGTTACGTTGGCCCACTCACAGGAAACATTGATAACCCAGGCAGGGGATAACCAACGCAGCATTACCACGGGGTTGGAGAGTACCCCTGAAGGGTTTGGTAATTCAGATATTCGTACAAAGACTAATCGGATTGAATGGCAAAGTAATTTTCAAATTGGGAAGCCGCTTCTTCTGACCGTTGGCTATCAATTCAGACAACAGCGGGGAGAAAATAAGGGCACGTTTTCTGAAAAAACGCTCTCAAGCAATGCTGGATTTGCCCAGCTACAATTGAACCTGTTTGACCGGTTTTTTGTCACGGGTGGATTCCGACAGGATTCCTATAATACGTTCGGCGATGCGACGACATATCGTGTGACGGGCGGATATCTCATCAAAGAGATCGGCACGAAACTTCGGACCAGTTATGCAACCGGATTTCGAGCTCCATCGATTAATGAACTATTTTTCCCGAATTTCGGGAATCCGAATCTCAAACCGGAAAAAAGTCAAAGCTTCGATATCGGGATCGATCAAGTGTTTTGGGACAAGCGCATCACCTTGAGTGCAGGATATTTCTGGAACCGCTATCGCCAACTTATTGTCACGGCGTTTGACCCTGCAGGCTGTGCCCCATTCACTCCGTTTGGGTTTTGCGCCCAGAATATCGGATCGGCAAAAAGTCAGGGTTGGGAGGGGAGCGCTAAGGTCATTCTGGCTGAAGGGCTCCCATTTATGAAGTTGCTGGATCTTCAGGGACAGTATACTTATACGATCACGAGAGACCTGGAGACAGGGGCCCGGCTGCCTCGCTGGCCGGTTCATCAGGGCAGTGTTGTGTTGACCTATCAACCCATCGCTCCTTTAAGTATGACCACCACGTTCCGCTATGTGGGTTCTCGGTTTAACACGACCGGCGATCAACAGCCACTCCCGGATTTTTATCTCATCAATCTTTCGGCCTCGTATGACATTACGCCCTCCTTGCAAGGATATGTGCGCGTGGACAATATTCTGAACCGGCATTATGAAGAAGTGCTGTACTTTGGAACGCCGGTGCGATCGGTGTTCGGTGGCGTTCGAGTGACGTTTGATCTTCCGGTGTCAAAAACTTCTAGTCCCACGGACAACTCATGAGCTTTCCGAGACTTGTCATTGCGGGCACGCATAGTGGAGTCGGTAAAACGACGATGACCTTAGCACTGTTGTCGGCGTTTCGGGCTCGAGGGCGCACGGTTCAACCATTTAAAGTCGGGCCGGATTTTCTGGATCCGGGGCATCATCAGTTGGCCAGTGGCAGGGAATCTCGGAACCTTGATGGGTGGATGCTTGGGGTGGTATTGAACCGAACGATTTTTCAAGAAGCGGCTTACGGTGCCGACCTCTCGATTATTGAAGGCATGATGGGTCTCTTTGATGGAAGTTCCCCGGTCAACGCAACGGGAAGTACGGCCGAAATGGCTCATCAACTG
>BQIY01000362.1 GCA_021604265.1 Nitrospirales bacterium | reverse complement strand
TCTTCGTCCGATAGCCTAAAGTGTTTTTGTGCAACAAGTAATCGTTCTAGGAATATTGTTGAGTAAGGAGCTCTCTTGCTTGATGAGTTGACTCGTAGTTGCCTTGCGGAGACTGTAATTAATTCTGTGTAACTGCCTATCATTGGAACCAGAAATGGTTAAGGATAGGTAGATTATGAATAAAGATGAACTCAAAGCCTTCGCTGAAGAAGCAGCTAAAGGCATTAAAACAGAGAAAGATCTGAACGAGTTTAGGGCGCTGTTGACCAAGGTCACCGTTGAGGCGGCCTTAAACGTTGAGCTCGATGAACACCTGGGTTATGCCAAGCATGACAAGGCTGGCGCTGAGAATAGCCGTAATGGTCACTCCAGCAAGACTCTGCAAACCGACGATGGCCAGTTTGATCTAAATACCCCGCGTGATCGCAACGGTAGCTTCGAACCCAAATTGGTCAAGAAGCATCAGCGGCGGTTCACCTCCATGGATGACAAGATTCTCTGGCTCTATTCTCAGGGGATGACCACTCGTGAAATCGTCGCCAGCTTCAAAGAATGGTACGGTGCTGACATCTCCCCCACGCTGATCTCCAAAGTGACCAGTGCCGTGATAGAGCAGGTGGTGGAATGGCAGTCCCGCCCACTAGATGCGGTCTATCCCATTGTTTACCTTGACTGCATTGTGGTCAAAATACGCCAAGACAAGCAGGTTATTAACAAGGCCATCTACCTGGCTCTAGGCGTCAATATGGAAGGCCACAAGGAGTTGTTGGGCCTGTGGCTGTCGGAAAACGAAGGCGCCAAGTTCTGGCTCGGCGTCCTGACAGAGCTTCAGAACCGTGGAGTGAGCGACATCCTAATAGCGTGCGTCGACGGCCTCAAAGGGTTCCCAGATGCGATCAATGCTGTCTATCCCAACACACAGATCCAGCTCTGTATTGTCCACATGGTGCGCAACTCGGTGAAGTATGTACCCTGGAAGGACTACAAGCCGGTCACCGCTGATCTCAAACAGATTTACCAATCCGTGACTGAGGAAGAGGCACTGCAGGCGCTGGATCAATTCTCGCAGCGCTGGGATGAGAAGTACCCCCAGATCAGTCGCACCTGGCGCAGCCACTGGGACAATCTCAATACGCTATTTAAATATCCTGAAGACATTCGAAAGGCAATTTACACCACCAACGCAATCGAGTCGCTTAACAGTGTGATTCGCAAGGCGCTCAAAAAACGTAAGTTGTTCCCGACAGATGACTCCGCTAAGAAAGTCGTCTACTTGGCTATTCAGGAAGCTTCGAAAAAATGGAGTATGCCAATCAGGAATTGGAAAACGGCCTTGAATCGATTTATGATCGAGTTCGAAGACCGCTTGACTGATTATGTTTAACTGGCAGTTACACAGAAATATTTACAGGGTCGCCTTGCGCGAGCCGTCTTCTTGCCCGCAACACCTACGCACCAAAAAACGAAGTGGGCCAGCGTTGCCAGCAAACACAACACTGCTCGCCGTTTTTCGCTCATCGATCTATGTTGAGAGAATCCCAGCCCATATTGGTCTGATTTATGGCCACGGAAGCCTTCTTCGATCTGCATACGACTGCGATAAATGGCCACAAGATGTTTAGGCGAACGATCACTTAGAGTTAAAGAACAAACCAGCAACCAGGGCTCCCTTTCACGGCTAGCATGAACGTTGCATCGCGTAGATTGACGGGGCTTTCCCGTGTACGTCAGATCGCGCCTTCGTCTTCTAGGTTGCCGAATCAACACGGTTGAGCATGTTAAAGGGTTGCTTCTAACCCACTCCACTTAGCCTTGATATTTGGCTTTAGTGGTTGCTTTTTCATAAAGCGATTTGGCCCCAAACCATTGACTTGTGGGAGTATTTAGACAGATACAATCACGACTACGGATACGCCCAACCCAATGCCACTGCAGCTGTTCCTCTATGTATCTATAGAACGGTGTCTTAAAACCAGAATCAGCAACAACTATAGGACAACTACTGTCTATGCGCTTGATCTTGTGTTTGTCATACGCAGATCCTGATAATCCACGTCCAAGTGAAGTGACAGTGGCCTTCGACCCCTCAACTAACGATTGGACTGTTAAGTAGCATGTGTTCAGGCGAGTGGCGTGGATACCGGAACAATGCTTATCGAGAGTTTTGTGTAACAATGGAAGAGCATACATGACACATCTCCTGAGGTTTCGAGGCCTGTTGGAGAGTTTTATCGTGTCATGTATGCACTTTAATTAGCCTAACTTATTGAATCTACAATTTATTTTCTAGGGATATCTCAGGGTCTGTCCCCGGTCATGTTTTATCATTGTGTGATCCTTAAACTATCAGTGCCCCCTTGGGCTCTATTTTATATGAAGCCACTAATACATTATTCTAATGTGATGAAGCGCCTATTGGATGCAAGAGCTGATGTTTCGATACGCCGTCGATGGCTCGTAGTTGGGGTAGTCGCTATCGCGTTTTCGATCCTGGCTACCAGTCAATTTGGGCGGGGGCACGCCCAAAAAACATCACTTAATGAAGAAAAGTCATTCTTAACCCGCCTACTAGTTGATCTGAGAGTTGATAAATATGTATTAAATGAAACCTTGATCACTATTCAAGATCGAATTTCTTCAACAATAGAAATAGTAAATATTCTGACTCAAAATGACTTTACTCAAATTGATGCTGAGATATTGTCAGACCTTGAACGTCACAGCTTCCAAGACGCCATTTTGTTCAGCCCTAAGGTCCAAACTATTGGCAATACAAATCCTTCCTTGCCCGTTTTTGCCAATCGAACACCGGCGCTATATCGCGATATTGTTCATTATTATGACGCGCCAGGCATTCCTGGCAGTTCAGATTTGGGATACAACAAAATCGTGAGCACATCGAGCGAAATTCGAATTAGCTATGAAGAGACCTCAAAACATTATTATCAGTTTGAAAGAAATATAATGGTTTCGCCCTATATTGATATTAGAGCACGAGAACATATCGACGAATATGTTTTAGAGTTGGAGAACGCTATTAAATCTCTAGAGCATTACGAATTTCGCTATTTGCAATTCAGAAACCGAAATGACTGGCTCCAGGATCAAATAGAGAAAAGATGTAAATCTATTGTGTCTGCTATTGGCTCAGGGCTGACAGTCATCAGTCGATCCGAGGGAAACCTTTAAATGGTTGATTCTCCTAGCCTAAAACCCGAGAGCGATCAGTTTCTGCATATTATCTCTAATGTGATACTTTCAGTCTCTCAAAAACTAATTATTGCGATACTAGAATATGAAACGGTTTGATACGAAGGCACTTTATGTTGCTCTCGAAGAGCACCGATTGAAACGCAGCATGAGTTGGAACGAAATCTCAAAAGAAATCGGCGTAAGCGTCTCAACTATGAAACGAACCAAACTGGGTGGGCGTATGGAGGTTGATGGAATGCTAGCGATGGTTGGGTGGCTTGGAGTTAAAGTCGAAGTATTCGTGCAGGAAACCGATTATTGAGTTTGTAAGTCTAACGATATCGATGGAGGTTCAAAGATGGCAGATCAAGTAGTGCCAATTCTTCATGTAAAAGACGCTATGAAGACGTCAGAATGGTATAAGCGGCTTGGATTTGAAGTCGAAGG
>BQIY01000361.1 GCA_021604265.1 Nitrospirales bacterium | reverse complement strand
GCATGGCGATGGCCATGGATAGCGGCGGAGATGCCTCGGTGTCGGCAGGAGAAATCTCCATACGTGGTTCCGTCCTCTTGGTGTATGAAATCAGCCAGAAGTAATCAATCCTTTTTTATCAGTCTTGTATCCCCCGTCCTTGTCCTCATGAGCATTCCCTTCATGAACAATGAAAAGCCAGAAACTGAGGCAGAAACTGAAAAAGCCGGAACGGATCTTGGGGTTCCGGCACTGGTGGTGTCCGGCTTCCTGGGGGCGGGTAAGACGACTCTTGTCAAACATTTGATTGCCGATGCTCAACGACAGGGTCTGAAGTTGGCTGTGATCTCCAATGAATTTGGTGAATTAGGCATTGATCGAGCCCTGCTTCAAGAAGAAGGCGGTCCTGGATTTGTGGAGCTTGAAGGCGGGTGTGTGTGTTGCCAGCTTTCCGGTGAGTTGCTCAACACCCTGCAGAATCTGTGGGAAACCATTCATCCGGATCGGGTCGTCGTGGAAACATCCGGTGTAGCATTACCCTTCGAAACGCTTCTGACGTTTTGGCGCGAGCCAGTCACTGAGTGGGTAGGGGAAAGTTTAGCCGTGGTGGTCGTCAATGCCGAACAAGTGGCCCAAGGGCGGGATTTGGAAGGCACGTTTGAGCAACAGGTATCTTCGGCAGATTTGTTGGTCATCAATAAAGTCGATTTAGTTCCATCAGATTCCTTCGGTCGTTTGGAAGATCTTCTCCATGATATGGCCCCTGGCGCTCCAATTATTCGAAGCATTCAGGGTGAAATCGATACGACGATTGTTTTTCCTTCCATTCCTGCGGCAAAAACTTCATCCAACGCTCAACGAAAGCCCGAACTCCTACCTCACACCCATGAGGAATTTGAGGCGGAGGAACTCTCCTTTCCCGACAACATCACGCCCGAACAGCTCCTTAAACAACTTCAACCACTCAACACTCTTCGCATAAAAGGCATCGTGAACACGTCAGAAGGGCCGACGCTTGTCCAAGGCGTTGGTCCCCGGATTGATCTCAGTGCCCCTCCCTCACAATTTCCTCAAGAAATGCTTGGCCGTCTGGTCGTTATCCGCCGAAAATAGAGACTTCGGCCTTGCCAATCTCTCCACAAATCGGGTTCTCATTCATGCAGGACTTGTGGAAATCATCAACTTTTATTGTCGACTACCCAAAAAACACACATGGTGTTGTCTTGACACCCTTCTATTTAGGGTATAGCGTGAGTGTATGACGTATGAATCTACGTTGACTCTCCTATCCCTCGCGCTTCAGCATTCCTTCCTGCGCGTCTGATTCCTCTGTCTCCGCAAGCCTACGCCTATACTCTTCTCATCAATCGGTGCCGCCAAACGGTTTCGATTGTAACGCTGGTCGTCAGATCAGGTTCCGGGAGAGTTCATTCCTGACCCTGCGGTCTCAGGAAAGAGGTGAACATCATGTATCCATTAGAAGCTCTTTTAGGCCTCATGTTTGTCTTTTGGGGTGCGGCCATTTATGCGTCCTTCATCGAGAGGCCAACACCTGCTGTGTAGGGATCTGCCATCGCGGGAGTAAGCAACCTTACTTTCTAGGCAGGTTGTCAATCTTGTTTGCCACGTCACATGGACCCATGTGACGTGGTGGGCACTTTTTTACCTTTTTTTTAAGAAGGAAAGAATAACCATGAAACACACTCTATTGATGAAACGCACCATTCTTGTTGCCTCCATGGCACTCATCCCTTTGATTCTGACGGGACTGACTTTAGCCGCCCCACAAGTAACAGAACCGATGTCTTCTGCCGAGGCACAGGCTCAAGGTCTCACGCAAATTGCGGTTGGAAGTGCCCAGGACACATTAAAAGCCTGTCTGGGAAGAATTCCCCAGGATGCCAGTAGCGGGCAACTGATGTTGGCGAAAGAAAGCTGCCAACAAGTTGAGACTGTCCGGACAATTAATCAGCAGTCACTGACTTTCTGAGGACCAATCCGGGTGCCCCTGCTTGTTGTTGTCCCGGGAGTCTTCCTGATGAATCTCACGACTGGCTCGGAGCAGTGAAGTTGAATCCCTGTCGCTGTTGAGTATGGCTCTTTCGCCTCACCGTTTCCCTCGGAAGGGAAGGGTGAGGTGAGGGCGTCCAACAGAAAATCCCCCCGCCTCATATCTACACTTTTCTGAGAATTTTAAATGGAGGTGAAACATGGAACTGGTCATATCGGTCTTTGTCGGGATCGTCATGGTTTTGGTCGGCCTGGCTTTGATTCCGATATTAGTGGTCGGGTCCTGGTGGGTGATCATGACTGTCATCTTTGGGTTGTCTGACGGGATCATATGGCTTCTTGATCGTAAATGGCGGGCTTCCGCACCGTGAAAGGTATTTTAAAGCAGTTGACCATTTTTTTATATGAAATTTCATCAAGAATCCTCGAAAGTAATGAATGAAAGATACTCAAGTGAAAGAAAACAAAATTAGCGCAACCCTCTCCCATTCGTTAAAGGGCAGAGCTTCCGGAAATCCATCAAGGAAATTGACTCAAAAGTTGACGGCCAGTGAAGAGCGATTTCAATCTGTTGTACAGACCGCCACGGATGCCATTATTTTGTGGGATGAGCACGGAACCATCCTGTGTTGGAATAAGGGTGCCCACACTATGTTTGGTTATGCAGCCGAGGAAATTGTAGGCAAGTCCCTTATCCTGATCATGCCTGCCCGGTACCATGAAGCTCATCACTATGGGATGGAGCGTGTGGGAATTGAAGGAGAGGGTCAGACCATCGTGAAGACTGTGGAATTGCATGGATTGAGAAAGAACGGGGAGGAATTTCCTATTGAGATGGCTCCTTCAAAATCCATCCTACGCGAGGAGATATTTTATTGCGGCATTATCCGCGACATCTCGGATCGGAAACAGGCGGAGAGGGTGCTGGAGGAACGGACCCGTCTATTGGCCTTTGAGGTGGAGGTGGGGCAGGTCCTGAACTGTGACCAAACACTGAGCGTCCGCCTGCAGGGTTGCGCGGATTCGTTCATAAGTCATCTGGATGGGGCGTGGGCCGGCTTCTGGACCATGCATTCTTTGGAGGAAGGATTGGAGCTGCAGGCTAGTGCCGGTCTTTCCACTCGGTTCACCCGTTGGAACGATTCAGTGCCGTTTGGCCATTCTCAAATCGGTCAAATTGCGTTTGAAAAACGACCACATTTAACCAATGCAATTTTTAGGGATCCTGGTGTACCAGAACAGGCCAGGGCCATACGTGAGGGACTAATGGCCTTTGCTGGGTATCCGTTGCTGGTCAATCAGGAAGTGGTGGGGGTCATGGCGGTATTTTCCCGGCATTTCCTGACTAGTTTTACGTGGCACAGTCTTGGGTTAGTGGCTGACCGTATCGCCACAGCCATTGAACGTGAAAGAGTCATGGAAGCGCATCAGGATCTCGCAAGGCACTATGCACGAATCCTCGCCGCTTCGGGAGAGGGGATCTATGAATTGGATAGAGAAGGCAAAACCACTTTTGTGAATCCGGCCGGGGCTCTTATGCTGGGATATACGGTCGAAGAATTAATTGGCGAGCCGATGCACGAGCTGATACATCATACGAAACCCGATGGGTCACGCTATCCCAGAGAAGCCTGTCCTATTTATGCCGCGCTCAAGG
>BQIY01000360.1 GCA_021604265.1 Nitrospirales bacterium | reverse complement strand
GATGAGATACGCTCTGGCAAAGGGATCCACCTCCGCCGACGCAAATAACTCAATGGTTCGAAGAGATGCACTCAAATTTGGAGGGAGTCTTGTCCCAACATCCCCAAGCGCATTGTCTCCATCGCCGCCTACATATCGCTGACGACGTTGGGTATACCCATAAATGCTCTCCACGACGAAACCAATCGCGGGATTAAATCGGTTCAACAATTTTTGCCGTTGGAGAATTGCTGATTCACGAGGACTGGCAGGCTGATCGAGCTCCAACGGGACTTCCAGCGGCATCCCGCCTGTCCTGGGCCGGAGATCTTTGGGATCGCTAGTAATGGTTGCCCCAGGAATACGCGATTCTATAGCAGAAGCTCCAGATGACAGCGTTTCATCAGCCGGATTCACATCTGATTGTTGTACGCTTCCCTGAGGAACAGGCATTGGCATTCCGCCTGTCCTGGGGTTTAAATCTTTTGGATTGGTGTTCACATCAGCCCCTGGAATCCGCTGTTCAATAGCCCCTTCATTTCCACCAGAGGCATTGGCTTCAGCCAACAGCACAGAGCGATTCCCAATTCGATCATGCTCCTTGTGAACATGATCGAATCCTGTCTCACGCTCAAGAGGATTGTTTATCTCAGCAAGCGACAGCCAAGATCGCTCAGCTAAGACTAAACCAGGCATAAACACAGAATAAATTATCGTGAAGCTCACTGCCCACACAGGAATATGCCACAAGTCGTCGATTCGTCTCCAACACATAATCTAGTCCTTTCACTTCATCTATATGTATTTGTGTGCAAAACAGACTTTGCCTCTACCGATGATGAGGCACGGTACAGAAGATTTTTCTGAACGTCAGTCAAATAGTCTGTTTAGTAAAAAGAGAGAATTAGGAGAAAGGCGGAGGACGGGGGGACTGGACGAACAGTCCAAAAAACGAAGTGAAGATTACCTTAGGACTAACGTTGCCTTGTGTAGTATCAAGAGGCAAAGTTTCAGACAATGGCTTCTCAATGACAAACAGGCCACTCGAATGCTGCTGGACCCACTGACACAGGTCAAAATCCGAATGATCATGACCATCATGGTCAACTTCAGCAAACACATGGTGAATTTCAAGTGCTCCGGAGAAGGGCAGCAAACAGAGGAACACCATCCCGAGAAAAATTGAAATCTTCCTCAATAGGGAAAGCCGAAAGTATGGTGCAGACAGGTTCATAACGCGCGAAACCTAGCAAAGCCTCAATCTTCTGTCAAGTTATTGCAAGTCAATTGCAAAAATGTGGACGACATGAGCACGGGTTCGACCAGATTAAGAATGAAGAAGATCAGAGGAGCTCAACGGCAGGGGAAGAATTAAAACGACCCCAGCACACCACCGAGAATCTGCACTAATTGATAAATGGTTGGCCCTAATGTCGTCAGAAAGATGCCAGGCAAAAAACACAGAACCAGAGGAAACACAAGTTTCACTGACAACCCTTGAGCATGATGCATCGCATTTTCCTGGCGACGGTGTCGCAGCTCATTGGCTTGACGACGGAGAGTTTGCGCAACACTGGCCCCCAGTTGTTCACTCTGAATGATGGCAGAAGTGAAATGCGAGACGGACGGCACATCTAAACGTTGAGACAGTCGTCGGAAACACTGCAATCGAGAAATTCCCAATGAAACTTCTCGCTGAAAAATACGAAATTCCTTAGTAAGTGAACGTCCGGATGGTTGGGAGCTCAAAATCTTGGCCAGGGCTAAGTCAAAACTCATTCCAGCTTCAGCCAATGTCGAAAGAAGATCAAGAAAAAACGGGAGATCTTGTTCAACATCGCTCACACGTTTTTGGCGTATACCCCTAACAAAAAAAATCGGACTTCCCCCGACAAGACAAAACAAGATCCATGGAAGAGCCGACACCATGACCTCCAACCCCCACCCGAAACTACCCGGCACGTTCGTAACCGATTGCGCCAATGCATTCATGACTTGGAAATAGTACAACGTCAAAAGAATGGCAAGTCCTATGCAGGTCGAGAGCACCATGGAACTGAGAAACAGGAGCGGTGCGGAAGAATGACGAAACCCAGACAACATAAGCCATCGCCTGAGCCAACTTCGACGTTCTCGTGGACCGGTGACGTCTTCACCTCTCAACGACTCGGAAAACTCAACGATCCGCTTTAAACTTTGTTGACGACGATACAAGGAAACAATGCCCATGACACAAACCAGAGAACTCAGGCTAAGTGTCAGAATAATAATCGTGTAAATCATTACGTGGTCCTAAAACTTAATTTCACTTAACTTCGAAATCCATATAATTCCAATGGCCTGGGCCATGATGGCCCCGGCCCCAAGATACGATCCGATTGTTGAGAGTAAAAACGTCTCTAGACTCGCGGGATTGACATGCCACATCAAGAACGAAAGCCCATAGGTGATCAGTAGAATTGAGAGGACGGACAGTTGGGATTCGACGCTTTGCGTTCTGATTCGTTGATCTAACTCTATTCGACTTCGCACGACCGCACTGACATTCACGAGCGTCGTCGCCAAACTGCCCCCACTCCACCATTGGACCGAAAGGACGGATGAAAATAATTGAAATGTTTCCAGAGGGATTTGTTTGGCCAATTGCTGAATCACCATTGAAGGATCATCACCTAAACGTATCCGTCCCACCATATCGGTGAGGTACGGTTTCAACAACTGTCCTGTCTCGTGCGTCGCCATTTCTAATGCTTTGGGTAAGGCCATGCCACTTTGCAACAGACTGAGGATGAGATCAATGAAATCAGCTAACTGGAGTTCGATTTCATTTAATTGCCGTTGAATAAAATGAGCCTCAATTAAATAACTCACGACTCCTGTCAGCAACGCAGCAGCCCAGGCAAAAGGAAGTGGCACTTCCCCCACGAGCAATAACACAAAAACGGCTCCAGCCATGACGAGCGGAGTAAACCGATAGCGTGTGGGAAACGTACGAATTCGTCGTTGATGAAGTGGCTGACGAATGGACGAGAAGAAACCATCTAAACGCCGAATATACCGACGTCGGATTCGAATATCCCGCCAGGCATAGCTTGCAATGCACGTCAATCCAAAAAAAACGAAAAGGAGGCTGATTTCATACCACGGCATGATGATGATTCAACTCAAATAACGAATGAGGAACAGCCAGGCCTAATTCTTCAAAGTGGGCAAGCATCTTGGGAACAATCCCATTGGAAATAAAGTATCCCTGTCCGCCTGGATTTTGAACACCAGGGCGTTGATAATGAAAAATATTCTGCATGAGAATGTTCGTACCTTCGCGACCGACAACTTCGGAAATTCCCTCAACACGTCGCAAGCCATCTTCAAAACGTCGAACATGAACAACCAAATGAATGGCTGAAATAATTTGCTCTCGAATCGCAAAAGACGGCAAATCGGAACCAGCCATCATGACCATCGTCTCCAAGCGTGACAAGGCGTCAGGAGGCGAGTTCGCGTGGATGGTGCTCATGCTGCCTTCATGACCAGTATTTAGAGCTTGCAGCATATCGACCGCTTCATCGCCGCGAACTTCACCGACAATAATACGGTCGGGCCGCATACGCAGTGTATTAATCAACAGATCCCGTGTGCTGATTTTCCCTCGCCCTTCGACGTTGGCCG
>BQIY01000359.1 GCA_021604265.1 Nitrospirales bacterium | reverse complement strand
CAGCGATCTTCACAAGGTGAAACTTCACAAGAACTCCTGAAGTATTACGTATAAAATATTTGACACGCCTAGGGGGTTAACCTAGGATATCCCCGTGCAAATTACCAAAACCATACTTCGCTCCTTCATCAATTTACCTATTGAAAAAAAGTTGCTGCTCGTCTCATTGATTCCTATAGCCACGATCTTCGCACTAAGTATAATGACCTATGTTCGTGTGCAAACATTCGCAGAAGATGAAGATCGATTGAATCATATCTATCATGTCCAAACGACAGCGGCAGAATTTCTTCGCCTCATCGTCGATCTCGAGACAGGGTTCAGAGGATATGTCCTGACACAAGACCAGAAATTTTTAAAACCCTACCTTGCCGCCAAAAACCGCGTGCTCTTAGTTGGACAATCCCTCGCACAAATGGTCGAGCATAACGCTACGCAACATGCACATATCCTGCATGCACAGAACATGGTGCGACAACTGATGAACGACAAGGATGAATTCATTGAACAGGTAAAGAATGAACATTCTCCCGATGCCGTACATTATGTTGAATCAGGAAAAGGATTGACATTGATGTTGGGGATTCGTGAAGCCATCGCCAATTTTGACCGCCAGGAATTTAACGAACTCCAAAGAACGCTTGCACGAACGTCCAAAGATCGTTCTTTTTTATTAGGGGTCATCATCGGCGGTGGTTCATTAGCTCTCCTGCCAATGGTATTTGTCCTGAGGCTTCTTGCACGATCAATTGCCGGCCCACTCTCAGCTTTAGCAAAGACCGTTGAAAACCGATCTGAAGAAACGATTCCGGAAGTGACAGTTCTCAATCGCGAAGATGAAATTGGCAACTTGACGCGAGTCATGAATAAAATGAGCAATCAACTGCGCGATCATGTCGGACGCATCAAACATTCTGAAGCTGAACTTCGTACGCTCAATCACGACTTATCTACATCAGAAGCCAAGTATCGAGGCATTGTCGACAATGCGCCTTTTGGCATTTTTACGGCCACAGGAGATCAAATCATTTTCTGCAACCGACATAACTGGACTCTTGCCGGCCATGATCCAGACATTAATTTACGGCCCGAAGCCATGTGGAACGCCGTTCATCCTGACGATAGAGACCAGGTCCTTCAATCCTTTCTTGAATCCACACGTTTACACCGACCATTCGAACAAATCTTTCGTTTTCTCCATCCTGACGGAGCAGTACGAAAGATTTTAAGTCGCGCGGTTCCTATAGAAGACCAGGGAAATCAGAACTTCCTGTACCAAGGATTCAACGTCGACATTTCGGCACTAGAGCAGTTGCGGGAAAAACTCAGCCGCTCTGAACGGCTGGCAACATTAGGGCAGGTAGCAGCCGGCATTGCTCACGAAATTCGAAACCCGTTAGTGGGAATCGGCTCTACAGCGTCTCTGCTGATTGAAGAATTAAACCATGACGACCACCATGTTCCAGACTTACAAACGATTCTTAATGAAACCCGGCGACTGGACCGCATTGTCAATCAGATTGTCGACTATGCACGACCTCGTACCGTCGTATGGGTCTCGTTCTCATTAAAAGAGCTTGCCAAGGAAACACTCGCCATACTGCACAACCCACTTCAGGAGAAAAACATTCATGTCGACTGGCATGTGGAAGATTCGAACGAGCCGGTGTGGGCAGATCGCGATCAAATCAAACAAGTGCTCTTGAATATCTTTCAGAATGCCATTGAAGCTATGACGAATAACGGCACTCTCACCATTTCTGAAAAAAAGGAAAAACAGGAGGGAGAACCTGGCGTGTGCTTATCCGTAGCGGACAGCGGGAAAGGTATTACGCCTGCGGACTTAACTCATATTTTTGAACCATTTTTTACGACAGGGAAACTACGAGGTACCGGATTGGGTCTCGCAATTTGCAAGAATATTCTTGAAGAGCATGGAGGTAAAATCCATGCACAGAGTGAACTGCAGTGCGGAACCGTGATGTCTGTATGGCTACCCTTATCTCATCACCCACAAACCACTATGGTGTCATAACATGCGTGCAACAATATTCGTGACCGATGATGATGAAGTCGTTCGTTCATCAATCACTCGGCGATTAGCTCGGCAACAACATTTGATTCGCAGCTTTAATTCCGGCGAGGCCTTACTGGAAGCACTCGACCATGATACCCCAGATATTATTCTCCTCGATTTGAAAATGTCCGGGTTGACAGGAATACAGACCCTCCAGCAAGCGAAGAGCAAAGCACCCGAAGCCTTATTCATTCTCTTGACGGCCTATGGGACAGTCGAAGATGCCGTCGCCGCCATGAAACTTGGAGCCTACGACTTCTTGATCAAAAGTGTCGATCTGGGAAGTGTCGATCCCGTCATCAATCGTGCACTCGAATACCTAGAACTTCGACGTCGAATGCATTTTGAGGTCAAAAATGTTGCGGGACGATTCGCACTCAGTAATTTAATTGCGGAAAGTCCAAGCATGCAGGGCTTAGTCTCTCAAATACAAGAAATGACCCAGAATCATAAAACCACAGTTTTACTGAATGGCGAGACCGGGACAGGAAAAGAATTTATCGCACGCGTTCTACACCACAATGGGCCGAGAAGCGACAGACCATTCGTTGGGGTCAATTGCACCGCTATACCTGAAGAACTCTTTGAAAGTGAATTATTCGGATATGAGCGGGGAGCCTTTACGGGTGCCAATCAACGGAAACCCGGCTTATGCGAACAAGCCGAAGGCGGTACGTTATTTCTTGATGAAATCGGAGATATGAACATTGGGATGCAAGCGAAATTACTTCGCGTCATTCAAGAACGCTCTCTCAAACGATTAGGCGGGAGAGATGATATTGACGTGGACTTTCGCTTAATTGCCGCCACCAACCATGATCTGCGAAAAGAAGTTGCCCTTGGGAATTTCCGTGAAGATCTTTTTTTCAGACTCAACGTGGTCTCTTTGGAATTACCCCCACTTCGTCAGCGGGTCGAAGATATTATTCCATTAAGTTTTCGTGCCCTGGCGCAGCACGCTAAAGATATTGGGAAAGAAATTGTAGATATTGCACCAGAAGCACGCGCACTACTCGAAGACTATGACTATCCAGGTAATATTCGTGAATTAGAGAATGTGATCGAACGCGCAGTGATTTTTTGCAAAGAAAAATTCCTAACAATCCATGACTTTCCTAAAGAACTCCATGAGTCAACGCATAAAACCGCGACCGCACACACGAGAGCAGACAAACAACTTGTCAAAATTGAAATGTCCATTGGTGAACACACATTAGCTGATATCGAATCAGCAATCATTGACGAAGTCATGCATCTCTCAGATGCCAATAAGAGCCTTGCCGCCAAGCATCTTGGCATTACTCGATTCGCCCTAGATCGTCGACTAAAGAAATCCGTTGACTCTTAATACAAAAACCTAGACCTCGTTCACTGCAATAAAAAACACGGCCGGGAGCAAATGCCCCCGGCCGTGTTCTACAACCTTCTGGCGTGTGATTTTGCTTACAGCCAGTTCACCCGTTCCGCCGGGCGGACATAGATCGGCTCTTCGACCTGCTGCCGCACCGCCTCTTTCCCCGACTTGTTAAAGCCCAACACGGTGTCGTTATACATCTCAAACTTCTTCCCGTGAATCTGGGTCT
>BQIY01000358.1 GCA_021604265.1 Nitrospirales bacterium | reverse complement strand
ACGACGCAGACGCCAGTCTTCGTGCCAAATTACGATTGACGGTATTACAGAGCGGTTCACAAGCAATCGTTGGACTGTTACTGGCTGTGGGAACAGCAGCCGTCATCGGCATCGGGGCATGGCGGGTTCTTCAAAACGTGCTCACCGTTGGAGACATTGTCCTGATCGTCTCCTATCTGGCTATGCTGTACAAACCACTCGAAACCTTGGCGTATACCGCAGCCACGGTGCAAAATGCCGCGGCCGGGGCAAGCCGGGTCTTGAATATCCTGAATCAAACCCCAGAAATCAGAGATCAAGCCGGAGCAACCTCTCTCCCGGTAAAAACGGCAGGCCCGATCACCTTCAACCATGTCAGCTTTGCCTACAACACGGGGAAACGCGTATTGAACGATATCTGCCTGGAAATTCCAGCAGGACAGACAATGGCGCTCGTCGGCCATTCCGGCGCAGGGAAAACCACATTAGTGAATCTCGTGATGCGATTTTACGATCCGACGGACGGTCACCTGCGACTGAACGGCACCCGCTTACAACATGTGACGTTAGAATCTTTACGGCAAAACATCGCCTTGGTGTTACAAGAACCCGTCTTGTTTTGCTCAACCATTCGCGAAAATATTGCGTACGGTCGCCCACAAGCCAAGAATGACGAAATCGAAGCCGCAGCGCGAGCTGCCGGAGCCCATGACTTTATTCTGTCCCTTGAACATGGGTATGAAACACAAATTGGCGAGCGTGGCGTCACACTTTCTGGAGGTCAACGGCAACGGCTCTCGATAGCTCGTGCCTTTCTTAAAGATGCACCAATCCTGATTCTGGATGAACCAACCAGCGCTTTAGATTCAACAACTGAGCAGCAAATCCTGGAAGCACTGCAACGACTCATGATAAACCGGACAACGCTAATCATTGCGCATCGCCTGTCAACCGTGCGCGATGCCGATCAAATTGTGGTCCTTCAAGACGGAAAGATTGCAGAACGTGGAACCCACACAGACTTATTGAAATTGGAAGGGCATTATGCACGACTCTATTGCACACAGGTCGGCATCCAATCATCTGCCTCACATGAATTCTCGATCTAACCCAACTTCTACCAGAGAACATGATGCTTGACGATTTGAAAGCTTCGATGTGCAGAAACTCCATGATGATTGATAGAAGCCCATCAACACGATGAAGCAGCGACTACGTATCATTGTCACTGGCCTGGTTGGGCTCTATCCGATTGGAGGGGTCGCGTGGGATTACCTGCAATATGTCATTGGTCTCGCACGATTGGGACATGACGTCTGTTACTACGAAGATTCATGGTGCTGGCCCTATCACCCTCTCAAAAAAACAACGGTGCCGGAAGGTACCTATTCAGCAGAGTTCATCAGTGATTTTTTTCAGCGCTATGCCCCGGATCTTAAAGAGCGATGGCAGTATTTCCACTTGCACGAAGAACGCTTTGGCATGGACCAAGGTGCGTTCAATGACATCGCCAAAACGGCTGATCTTTTCCTGAACGTCAGCGGTGCCTGTACGATTCCCGACAACCTTTCCCCACGGTGCATCAAAGTCTTTCTCGATACCGATCCCGGCTACAATCAAATTGTCATGAGCGAACGGCCGGAATGGTCTCAGAATGTCCAGAAGTGGTGCGATACGGTAGCATCCCACGATAAGTATTTTACATTGGCCGAGAATATTCATTCTCACGATTGCCGTATTCCCAAGATGGGATTGTCGTGGCAGACCACACGCGTGCCGATCGTGTTAGATCTATGGGAACACATTTCGACAAAACGTCTTCCCGAATCGGCGTCATGGACGACGGTGATGACATGGAATCCATTTAAGGGAAAGCTGATGTACCAAAACATAGAATACCAGGGGAAGGGGGCGGAGTTCGAAAAAGTATTCGAACTCCCTCAACGCACAGGCCTTTCATTTACTGTGGCCGTGGGTGGGGGCAATGCCCCGATGGAACGACTACGCAAGCATGGCTGGCACGTCATCGAGGGAGAAACGGTCAGTGTCACCCCTGACCAATATCAGGACTTCATCGCAGGGTCACCAGGAGAATTCTCTCCAGCCAAACACGTCTACGTGGCCATGCGTAGCGGCTGGTTTAGCAGTCGGAGTGCGTGCTACCTCGCAGCCGGCAAACCTGTGGTCACTCAAGATACCGCATTCGCTTCAATACTTCCGGTCGGAAAAGGGCTGTTGTCCTACACAAATCTTGAAGAAGCCGTTGCGGCAATACGCGACGTTGAGGCGAACTATGTGCAACATGCCAAAGCCGCGCGCACGGTCGCAGCAGAGTACTTTCATTCAGACATTGTACTAAGCCAATTGATCCAACAAGCACTTAATAATCAGGGGGCCAGATCATGACACATGTTCATGACGACACTCTCTCAAACAGCACGTATATATGACAATACTATTGTATGTAAGGACGGAGGAATACCATGCTCAAACTTATGCCTGATCAAGTCAAAGAATTGTGGCAACGTGTTGACCAGGATAACTTCAGCTCAAAAGACTGCTACATCGAACAAGAACGTTTGCTCGATACCTATCGAAGTCTATGGGACAATGCCCTCCGGTTAGAGAATCAGCCGGATCTTCGACAAAGCATTTTGTGGGAACTTGGACAATACATGGGATGCGAAGACGTTGCCGAAATTCGAAACCGATGCCAACTGGCGGTTCCAAACCTCAAAGCCGAATGGCAGAACAAGGTTGGACTGAGTAATCGAAAGTCTGTCGAACAATATTATGACGAGAGCCACACAACGATCTATGAATTAATGTGGTGGCATACCTTAACCGAAGACTCCTCTCCACTCGCCTACGTCACGGCTTTGGAGTTTACCAGAAATCATGGCTGTCAGCAGTATCTGGACTTTGGCGCCGGCGTGGGGTCTGGCGGAATTCTTTTCGCTCGTGATAGACGCGATGTCACATTGGCAGACATCAGTTCACCGCTACAACAATTTAGTCAATGGCGCTTTGAAACACGAAAGCTCTCCGCGAAATTCATCGACCTCAAAACCACCTCTCTGCCGAGCCGCGCCTTTGATATGGTCACCGCCCTGGACGTCTTTGAACATTTGGTTGACCCCGTGGAAACTATTGAGAAAATTTCTGACGCGTTAAAGCCTGAAGGATTCTTTTTTGCCCGCCTGGCCTCTGAAATAGATGAAGACCGTCCACAACACATTGTTCAGGATTTCAAACCAACATTTCAATGCTTGAAGCGTCACGGCTTCGTGCAAGTTTGGGAAGACGATTGGCTTTGGGGACATGTGGTCTTCCAGAAACCCTGAGTAGAACAAACACATAACACGATACCTGAAATCTTGAGATCATCGCTCGACTAAAGACTTGTGTCCAATGAGCTGACTGGCCCCCTTGCCGATAACTCGTCAGACATGTCTTTCAAGATGCCTACATCTGCCAGAATGTAAAGGTTCCTCAAGTCATCTGAAACGGCCATATGCCAACAACCACACGACAACTTCATTCTCACTTTATGCTGCAGCTCGATTCACTACGTGCATTTGCGGTCCTTGCCGTGCTGATTCATCATTTTTATCCAGTAAGTGAGTCCATGGGGCTAGGATATTATGGAGTTAGACTCTTCTTTGTCTTGAGTGGATTCTTAATCACCGGCATTCTCCTTGATTCGCGAAACC
>BQIY01000357.1 GCA_021604265.1 Nitrospirales bacterium | reverse complement strand
CCACGCGGGGTATCGACCGTCCCTGTTTCTGTTCGGAAACGCAGCCCGATCGGCTGCCGATGCCCATCGATCGGCTCGCTTCACCGCCTCGTCAATCTCAGCAGAGAGCTTTGTCAAACCGAGTTTTTCACTTAGTTCCTTTGATGTTCCGCCCTCATGCCCCTCGACGGTACGCATTAAAATCAGCGCTTTTTCTACTGGATCATGCAGACGAGCCGCCAACTTGGTTTTCCACAGAATAGTGTCGTCTGTCGTGTTCATTTTGCTATCCTGGTTAAATGCGAATCGTTATCCAGGAAGTCATGCACCCGGGTCCATACCGACTCGATCGCTGTTCGGTCGGGTTCAAACTCTTGAGGGGGAAGACAGGGCACATGAAAGATTACGCCCTTCAGACTTCCGCTATCGTCAATGCGCACCTTGAAGCGAAGACTGTTGGGAAGTCGTTTGTTGCCCCAGTCGGTAACTTTATGATGGGTAACCGGATAACTGAGCCAATGCCGCTCTTCGGGTTTCGACGAGGCCATAGCGGATTGAAACTTGAACTGTGTTCGTAATCCGATCTTGATCTCGGCTAAACGGTGCATGACCGAACGCCAATCATCGAATACCTCAGTTTGCCAAATAAGCGAACCATGTTCGTCACTCGCCAATGCATGGGGCCAGTCAAGCTTGAGCGCGTCTCGCCAGGGTCGAATGACAGCCTGCGAAATTTCCTGAATCGGTACTGAATCGTCTTGTGAAATAAATGAAAATGAACCCCATCCATTCCTCGAGCGTCCTCCGATGGTCCCGTAACTGTTCATTAACGATAAGGCCGTCTCGAGTAAATCACTTTGGCTTTGCGGATATGCGAGTCCAAATGTTGCAGATTCACCGACATTGATAGCCGCTTTGTTTTTTAATATCGGTTGTTGCTTTTCACCTGAAAACGCTATCGGACCGAAACCCAGATAAAGTCCGCTGTCAACCTTCATATTTTCATTACCCACTCTGACAGTTTGCAACTTTGGCCACGAGGTTAATTTTCCTTTTTGCCAGGAATCGAGTCGAATACGTACCTGACTTTGCTTACTGGATTCACCCATCACTGAACCGAACAGACTAGCTTCATCTTTATGCAGTTGGTCAATGTCATTGCTGAATTGATTCTTTGCTGCCCAGGCAACACGCCACCATTGACGCAAGAGTGATTTGAATGGCGGTGTACGCCACGATCCCTGTTGTTGTGCATCGCCTAAAAAAGCCGGCGTATTAAACTGAACGGTAAGTTGCCTGGTGGTCATTTTGGTGCTCTGCATCTTCTAATCTCTTCTTTTGCGCCATTATGTTGAATTCAGTAAAAATTGTCGCGAACTGCAAGATTGCAAAATTCATCGTGCTCATTGTCTTGTTTCATTGATTCGCTCGGGAATTTAAACGATTTCCACGAAATCTATCGCTGCATCAGGAATTGTGAGTTGATAGCGTCCAGGACGTGCACCACCATCGCTTATGAGGTAATCCCGGGCAGCGGGTCCAAGAAGGTTTCTGAGTTCTCGATGCAAGCGACTTTTACAGCAGGAAAAATAGGCACCATCCATTCCTGAACTCAATGGTTTCTCTGTTTGTTCTATTTCAGACATCACCCCTCGAATTTTTTTATACTCCACAAGAAAGCGTTTGGCCCACTCCTGGTCCGGCACGAATTTGGATGGTGCACCGATTGGGGGTTCACCTGCCCGACGCCGCCGTGCGAATACAGCTAATAAGGCGAGACTCGTAGGTGAGAGATCAATCGTCTGCCCCGCTGCCTGAATACGTTTTGCCTTGAGATCAATTAACAGTTCAGGTGGCGCAAGCGATCGTGTGACTGAAGCAACCGCTTCTGCAAATGTAGTTCGCCCTTCAAGCAGGTTAGCTGCCATACCATGACGTAAGCTAACGAACGGTATCTCCGCGAGCGTAACCTCTGCGTCACGGGTATCAGCAAGGTCATTGCCTGCAACCTGGACTATTTGACTTTCGCGGGTCGGATAAAAAAAATCCCAACACGACTCGAATGGGGCGCTAACCAGCACATGTGAAAGACGATCCTGGGAACGACCAAAGAGCGACAGCGCATAGCCGAGATAAAAACCCATGGTCTTACGTCCTCCAGCGATGGAGACATGTAGTTCCGAATTGGGGTCTGCAGTAAGACGGCGTACTTCATCGATGATCATGTCAGCGGCACGTTGATTATTTTCCGGGGTACGGATGTCGTCCATCGGCATGCCTGTGGCGTCGGTAAGCGTTAGTATTTCGTCTGCAGAAAAATAAATTTCCGGAAGATCAAATTCCCTGCACAGTTTGTGAAACCAGCCCGTCTCATCTGGAAGCAAACTAAGTTTGGCGCGCCTGGCCCCCTCAGAGGTTGTAATAAGACAAATACGGTTCGGGATCCATCCACGTTGTACTGCAAGTGCATACAGTGTCTCTGTAACAACCTGTGGCGACAGGCCAGTGACACAAAGCAGGGTTTTACTGAAACCTGTCATCGCTAGTTATGCACTCGTTGTCCGAGACTTGAGACGATAGCAACCAAGTCCAAATAATGTATTCTTACCGGCCTGTATCCATTGACCGAGTTGCAGTGCCGTCCATACTAATGGTAGCCCCGCACCATCGATTGCAAAGCTGCCAATGACCCCGCCGAGATTCATATGGGTGTGTTGACGACTCGAATAACGAACCCAATCTGTCCATATTAATTCAGCATCTGGCATGGTCAATTTCGAAGCAACAATGAATAATTCCCGATTAATCGGGGATCGCTCTCTCTCGTGAAGTTGACGGAGCCGGTCAATTCGCCTCAGTAGTGATATAACAAACGCACTGGCAGTAAATGATTCCGGAGTCACCAGGCGGCCATTTCGTTTACTACGATATGGTGTGAGTAGTTCGATCACAACGCTCTCCGTCATATTTACCTGCGTGTCGCTGGAAATATCAAACGGTTTCTGAGCTACGTTCGTGCTAGTACCATCAATGGAAACTGGCAACCATACATGCGTGGTAAAATCATAAACATCGACCGAGACGAGATCGAATTTCGCGCGCTGGCGCCCCAATCCACGTTTCCCTGCACGCCGCCATGCTTCTATAAGATAGGGTAAATGCTTACCGGCTTCACCGACAAGTGTCGCCTCAACGAACAGCGACTCGTGTGGCGCTGTTTCCTGTGCAGCATGTCGTACATCGAAAATCAACGGGTGTGGTGCATCCTGACCATTATCGAGTGTAGCCTGGGTTTCAAAGAGATAGCTGTAGACACAGTCATGGCGGAGCATACAATTTTCACAATGCTCCAACCGTGTTACACAAACAGTATCTTTTAGGCTATGGCCAAACAAGCCGCGCAGTGCCGAGCCTGGAAATGAGGCAAATCGGATTGTGTCACGGGCGAGCAGTCTGAATCGATAGCGGTTGATACTTAGCACACAAGTCCCCCTTAGCCGTGAGTTATAAAGTTTCCCACATTATCTAACTTGTATACTTCTCCCACTGGAACTGCAAGCTTAGGGTTCTGATATTGGCTATTCAGGACTGAACCACCTATGTGGTTAACCCCGATACATCGTCTTGAACTTCATCAAGAACTCGCCTGAGTATTGAAAAGAGCTCTTCAATTTGCTCTGTCTTGATGATGGACGGTGGTGCCAGCACCACTGCTTGTCCGAGCGGTC
>BQIY01000356.1 GCA_021604265.1 Nitrospirales bacterium | reverse complement strand
GCTCGGTGCAGTGATCGATATCTGGGCGCCGAAAGACTTCTGGGTAGACGAATTCCGAAGAACGAACATTTATCATTGCTTTTCTGCATTTTCATTCTCTTCCGATATCGGTGCAGTGAAACCTTCACCTTTGGGGTTCTTGCGAGTGGCCAAGCAATTGGGTGTCGCGCCAGCAGACGTCATAGTTATTGGGGATTCAACCCGGCGAGATCTTGGTGGTGCTATTGCGGCAGGAATGGAATGTATTCTTGTCGGAGGGGAGACGGATTCGCGTGCTTATTGTGTTTCAAAAAATCTCTTAGACATAGTACATGGCTAATATGGCCATGACCCCAACTTTGTGGTCCGCTTTTGGCCGAAAGTGGACATTAAAACGCAACCCGATCTGAAACTGCGCGTAAGATCATCGGATGACGACTATTTCAATTAATTTCTTCCAACCACCAATCCCAAACAGTTAAGTGGTTGGAGAAAGGCCCCAGTTACAAGGCCTTAGAAATATTGCCTTTCTTTACCAGAGACCCACTGATTCCGTATCAGCCGCTCCGTCCGTCTTCATTCAGAAGAGCCTTCCGTTTCCTTGATCCTGAATCTCAGATTGGTTTGTAATTTCTCGCACATTTACTTCTCAAGGTGATTCGATGAAAACTTCATTCATCGTCCTCTGGAAAGAGAGCACCGAATTGGCGATTACGATCCTTCGCCTCCATGGATTCATGTTGAACCCAAGGAGCATAGCCAACGGCTGCTTGATGCAAACGCTATTTACTGAGAAGGCGTTTAAGAGTAGGATAACTCTGATGAGATCCTTCCCGAAATTGTTAGCCCTCTTCCTGATTGGCCTGTTCCTCGCGTTCAGCTTTAATGCCTATGCCTGCATGGTGCCGGTCTTTGCCAAAATGCCGGTGACTCAAGTGAGTGATTGCACCATGCCGGGGGAAGAGCCTGTTACACAATTCTGTGACGGATTTAAAACCCTCGCGGTTCAATCGAGTCTCGATACTCCTTCCAACACCCAGGCTCAGGCCCCCTTCATTGGCGAAATGGCCCTGCTTTTTCCTGACCTTGTCCCCTCCAGAAATATCATCTTTCCGCCCGGTACTGGCCATGTGGCCGTGCCCAAAGACCTTCTCCTCCTGATCTCGGTTTTCCGTATTTGATCCCCTCCCCGTTTCTCCGTTTATCACCAATTCCCTGAATTCACGACCTTACTGATCCCGGTCTGACATCTTCAGGCCTGATCGACAGGACCTTTTCTCCTTCCTGCTTCTTTGGGTATGAGGCAGAATCGGTAAGAAGTCGTCCATGGTCGCTACATAACAAGCGGAGTCAACCATGCACCAGATTATTTCAATATACGTGGTGATAGTGGCATTCAGTATGGTATGGCTTGGTCCGGCAGGTCCACTCGCGGCTCAACCAACCGGCACGACTGAACCGGTCTTGGAGCTTGTGCCCCTGATCCAGGAAGCGATTCAACAGAATCCGGAGATCGCGGCGACACACGAGCAGGTCCTGGCCATGAAGGAGCGTCCCCCTCAGGTGGGAGCCCTGGCCGACCCCGAGTTAAAGGTTCAGTTGTGGAATACGCCCGACTCGCTGAATGTCACCAAAACACAAACGGTTATCTACGGGGTTGCGCAACAATTTCCCTTCCCGGGGTTGCTTTCGAAGAAAGCCGAGGTGGCGACACGGGAAGCCGACCAGGCGGAACAACGCGTGGCCGCCAAAATTCGCGAGATTACCGCTGCGGTCAAGATGGCCTTTTTTGAGCTGTTGTTCGCCCACAAAGCCATTGAGGTCCATCATGAACAGCAAAAATTGCTCAGGCAGTTTTTTGATATTGCCAACGCCAAATATGGAGTGGGAACCCGAACACAGGTGGACGTTCTGCGAGCTCAAGTAGAGCTTTCGAAAATTTCCCAACAACTACCCGTCCTCAATCAACAACGGGAAACCGCTCAAGCTCATCTCAATGCCATTCTGGATCGTGATCCCCATGCTCCGCTTGGAATTCCACGAGCCCCACATCCACAACCGCTGACACGCTCGCTTGAAGAACTCCAGGAGCACGCGCTTCGAGTCCGCCCGGAACTTCAAGAAGCTGATCTGGCCGTGAATCGATTTCAGTCGGCCATGCAACTGGCCAAATTGCAGTACTACCCTCACCTTCGGGTGGAACTCCAGCGTTGGCAAAATTACCACACCGACGACGGATTCGGCGGGAATGTGATGGTGAACATTCCCTTCGCGTTCTGGACCAAACCGAAGTATGACGCCGGTGTCAGGGAAGCGGCGGCGCAGGTCAGATCCGCACAAGCCAAGCAACAGACCCTTGTCACCCTCACGCGCTTTCAGGTCAAGGATCTGGTGGTGCACATTCAGGCCACGCAAGAGGTTCTGGAACTCTATCGCACTACCGTTCTTCCGCAGGCACAGCAGGTTCTCCAAGCCGCCCATGCGGGCTATCGGACGGATCGCACGGATTTCTTGGATCTGATCGATGCGGAACGCGCGCTCATCACCTTTCGGCTTGAATATATCCGGGCGCTCGTGAACCGGGAACAGCAAGTCGCCCAACTTGAACGCGTGCTCGGCGCGGACTTGTAAGAAGGAGACGCACGATGCTCACGCTCACATCACGACCACGCTGGATCCTTTTCGGAGTATTGCTTTGTATCCTGGCGGCAAGTCTGTTCTTTTTTAAAGAATCATGGTGGCCCCTCATCCAATCAACGGGAATGCCCACGAACGAGGTGAGACATACCGCTCAAACCACGCAGGACATGGAAGCCATGAGCGGCCATTCCTCCCTGGAGATGGAATCCAGTCAGGCCTATGCCATGGTGACTCCGGCACGGCAACAATTGATTGGCGTCACCACAGCCCTGGTCACCATGCGCCCGCTCCGGACGGAGATCCGTGCCGTGGGGAACGTGGACTATGACGAACAACGTCTCACCCATATCAATCTTCGGATTTCCGGTTGGGTGGAGGATCTCTTTGTGGATACCACCGGCCAACGTGTTCGAAAAGGTCAGCCCTTGTTTACTCTCTACAGCCAGGAACTCGTGTCGGCACAGGAAGAATATCTGCTTGCGCTGAAGGCCGAAAAACAGATTCAGGACAGCCCTCTTCTCGAAACCCGGTATCAGACGGCACAAATGGTTCAGTCCGCGCGCGACCGTCTCCGGCATTGGACGTTGACGGAGGCGCAGATCGATGAGTTATCGCGTCGTGGCAAACCGCAGACCTATGTCACGATCTATTCCCCTGTCGCCGGGTACGTGATTGATAAGCAGGTGTTTAAAGGCACGCTGGTGAAACCCGAGATGACCCTCTATGCCATTGCCGACCTTTCTACCGTGTGGGTGGAGGCGGAAGTGTTTGAGTATGAAATGCCCTTCGTCCAAGTGGGGCAAGAGGGAATCCTGACCCTGGCCGCCTATCCTGGCGAAACCTTTCAAGGAGAGATTACCTTTATCTATCCCTACCTCAACCAGGAGACCCGCACCAATACCGTTCGACTGGTGTTCAAGAACCCGAAGTTGCGGCTGAAACCGGACATGTATGGGACCGTTCAGATTCAGGTGAATCGCGGAAGTAAGCTTGTGGTTTCTGAAGAAGCGGTGCTCGATTCCGGCACCCGACAGGTCGTCTATGTGGTCCGGGGAGAGGGCATGTTTGAACCACGGCAAGTCACCCTTGG
>BQIY01000355.1 GCA_021604265.1 Nitrospirales bacterium | reverse complement strand
GCAGGACGTGACGATGCGAATGCACTCATTCTCCTGACCGTTCGTCATTTGACTCCGACCTGTCGTGTGATTATGAGCGCAAAGGAACAAGAAAACGTCAAGCTCTTCCGACAGGGCGGTGCTCAACGCATTATTTCTCCAGCAACATACGGCGGATACCTGCTGGCTGCAGCTGTCAATCAGCGACATATGACTCAATATATGGAAGATCTCTTGACGGCGGGCGGGCGGGTGAATCTTGTTGAAGAAGCCATTCGGGACGAAGATGTAGGAAAGACACCAGCTGACCTCAAGCCCGATGTCCTGTTGTGCGTGTTTCGCCAAGGAAGCACATTTTCACCATGGGAGTTCAAAGAAAATGAGTATCTCGAAAAAGGTGATGTCTTACTCTTGCTGAAACAAGCGCCGGTTGCGTGAATGCGGTCATCCATGTCTGCATGAGGTATACAGGCTCATGAGCATCATGATTCACGATGGCAGTCACACTCTATGCGAAAAGACGAAGACTATTATCAATGATGATAAACAACCCGATCAGTCCCACCAGGATAGCAAACGCCCGCCGAAGCGTTCGTTCTTTCATTTTTTTGGACATATGAGTCCCAAGCATCATCCCCAATATACTGCCGAGAATGACCAGTCCTGTTAGTTCAATTTTGATGTGATTGACATCAAGGTGTCCGATAATCCCGCCGATTGAGGTCAACGCAATAATAAAGAATGATGTGCCGACAGCGGTCCATATCGGAAATCCTAAGACGAACATCAGGGCGGGAACGATGACAAAACCTCCTCCGATACCAAAGAACCCCGTCAGCAATCCAATGCCGAACCCAATGGCAATAGCGTTAATTGCGCAATTCCATGAAAAATGTTGTGCACAATCCATGTCGACGTGCTGATCAGTTTTGAGAATGCGTGCTTGCAAGGTCCATAAGCTGATCATGAGCAAGAGAACGCCAAATAACATCAATATCACATCGGCTGGGACGAGTTTATGGCCCTGGGCCCCTAACCATGCCCCTACCATCCCTGTGCTGCTAAAGACCACAGCCGCACGCCCTTTCACTTTTCCGTGTCGATGTTGCTGCCAGGCTCCAAAAGCCGCAGAGTAGCCGACCACAACGAGTGACATGGCGGTGGCATGTTGAACAGGAATTCCAACAACATACACTAAGAGTGGAATCGCAATGAGTGATCCTCCACCACCAGTAGCTCCCATGAGTAGACCAATGATGCCTCCTGAAAACACAGCCAGGATTGTTTGCGAGATCATAAAATGCACACTCTAAACAGTTCAGATCAATGAAACGACCTAGGAGGGGGAACAGCAGAATCGTTTATTCTGCGAATACTCTCATTCAAGCAAGTGACTCGTTAGGAACGGAATGACAGAAAAATCTATAGCAGTATTTCATCGTATACTCAAATGTTTTCGCGTTGTCATGTTGGAAGGCCGGTAGTGAAAGTCTTGAATCCTGTTGCTTCATGCTATAATCAATCCGCTTCTACATATATGATGGCCCGTGCAGGTCGTCAGCATGGCCTTCGTGAGTCACCCGTGCCTTCTTTAAAATCTATGACAAGCTCATTGCTAACACAAGAGACGCCTGTCGAGAAAAAACTGCGAGTGCCCAAGATCATGCACATGCTGAATACTACCTATCCTGATACGACGCTGGCGTTGAATTTCAGAAATCCGCTCGAGTTGTTGGTCCCGCTCATCCTCGCGGCGCAATGTACAGATGTCTTAGTCAATCGGACCACCATTCCGTTGTTTGCGAAATATCGAACAGCACAAGATTGGGTAGAGGTGGCCCTCTCCGCATTTGAAGAAGAAATTTGAAAGGTGACGTCTTACCGAAGCAATACCACATCGATTCAATCGTGTTGTCGTGAACTTGTCTCATGTTTTAAAGGTAATGCTCGGGTCTTATCATATCTCTATATCTTTCAATGAGTCACAAGGTAGAATGCCCTCAATCATGAATGCGTTTTCCGCCATAAATCAGCAACCCAACGAGTCTTCCGTCGCCAGTCAAGCTGAAAGACTCTCTGGAGAAGTTGAGAAACTCCAAACTCGCTTGTGTCGTCGAGTGGGTCAAGCAATTACGGATTACAGCATGATCGATGAAGGTGATAAGGTGATGGTCTGCCTTTCAGGCGGAAAAGACAGTTACGGGTTATTGGATATTCTTCTGGCCATACGTCCGCGAGCTCCCATTCAATTCGATATCGTCGCTGTTAATCTCGATCAAAAACAGCCAGGTTTTCCTGCTCACGTGTTGCCCAATTACCTAGAGAAATGCGGTGTCCCCTTTCACATCGAAGAACGCGATACCTACTCAGTGGTGAAGGAACTTATTCCTGAAGGCAAAACCACATGTTCCCTCTGTTCACGACTTCGACGCGGACATCTGTATCGAGTTGCCTCTGAATTGGGTGCAACGAAAATTGCCTTAGGTCATCATCGAGATGACCTGATTGAAACACTGATGTTAAACATGTTGTTTGGGGGAAAGCTCAGAACAATGCCGCCTAAATTAATCTCGGATGACGGCCGACATGTCGTGATCCGACCTCTTGCGAATGTAGAAGAGCAAGACTTGGCACGGTATGCCGAGCTTCGAGCATTTCCCCTCATCCCATGTGATTTATGTGGTTCTCAAGAAAACTTGAAACGTAAAGAAGTGAAAATCATACTCAGTGAGTGGGAGGAACGATTCCCAGGATGCAAAGACCGAATTTTCGGATCACTTTCGAACGTCTTGCCAGAACATCTCCTTGACCACAAATTGTTTGATTTTTCGGCCTTAAGAAAGCAGGAAGAACAAGATGATATGCAGGCGTAGGAACTCCACACCTGCTCGAACCTCCTAACCCTCTACGTCCCTCAACATCTCGTTAAGTCGGTTAACGCGTAATCTGTGTTCCTGACTTTCACCCTAGCGATAATTATTGGCGGTAACGGATTCATTGCAGCTATTGTGGGTGGGCTGGTGTTTGGAAATACATGGCGGAATTCAAGCAATTTTATCAACGAATTCATGGAAAGCGAGGGGCAACTTCTGACTATTTTGACATTTATTATCTTTGGTGCCGTCATGGTGCCGATGGGCTTTTATCAGTAGTTCGAATGCTACCAATCTTTCTGTCGTTGAGCGGACTGGCATTGAACGTCTACGAAAAGATTTTTCTCGGCTGGTTTGGCCTGCGTGGACTGGCTTCCATCCGGTTCGCCCTGCTTATCGTGATGCGTTTTCTGGTTTCAGGCAGCGAGGAAATCCTGGCATGTGTGGATGCTGACGGTGACGCTGAGTGTCGTCCTCCATGGTGTGACGGCGAAGCCGATGTCGGAGCGATTTAGTCATCGTAAGGTTCCTGGCTAGATCATGCAGTTGAGGAAACATCAAGACATGAAAGGAGGTGTTTAATTAAAATCACAGCTTCTCTATTGCCACAATGCCCTCTTGTTGAAGAGAATTGTGGATGTCGTAACCAACTAGGAGAATAAGCATTCAGTGGGGCGAACAGATCCCTCACAACGAAAGGAGTCATATTATGAGTCGAACGGAAACGGCGATTTTAGCAGGAGGTTGTTTCTGGGGCATGCAGGACTTGATACGCAAGCTGCCCGGTGTGCTTTCCACGCGTGCAGGCTATAGCGGCGGCGATGTGCCGAATGCCACATATCACAATCATGGGACGCATGCGGAAGCCATTG
>BQIY01000354.1 GCA_021604265.1 Nitrospirales bacterium | reverse complement strand
GGCGGATTCGGATTTGCATGGGAGTTATGCCGTAGCCGCCATCTGTGTGTCAGAGCCAGATGTCATTGTGACCACACGATCTGGTTGTCCGTTGGTGATTGGAAAAAACGGAAAAGGATCGTTCTTAGCGTCTGATGTTACACCCTTATTGGCGCACACGCGAAATGTGGTCTTTTTAGAGGATGACGATATTGGCATTCTCACGCCTACAGATATTTCCGTGATTGGTGCCGATGCTCAAGTTGTGACTCGGGAAAGTGTGACCATCGACTGGGATGCGGATGCAGCGGAAAAGGGCGGCTATCCCGATTTTATGTTAAAAGAGATTCATGAACAGCCTCAGGTGATCATGGATACACTTCGAGGGCGATTTAATTATGAGACCGGCGAGGCTGACCTTCCTGATTTATCCATGACAGCTCAAGAATTAATTGGAGCTCGCCGTATTTGGATTGTAGCCTGCGGCACCTCTTGGCATTCGGGGTTAGTGGGGAAATATCTGTTTGAAGAAATGATTCGGAAGCCGGTGCAAGTCGACATTGGTTCAGAATTTCGCTATCGGGAGCCCATGATTCAAAAAGATGATCTCTTTATTGCGATCTCACAATCCGGAGAGACCGCGGATACCTTGGCGGCTGCGAGGGAGGCCAAAAAGCAAGGAGCACGGGTCTTGTCCATTGTCAACGTTGTGGGTAGTACCTTAGCGCGGGAGTCTGATGGGGTGATTTATACACGATGCGGTCCTGAAATTAGTGTCGCGTCAACGAAAGCCTTTACAGGACAAGTGATGGCCTTGTATCTGCTAGCGCTTCATGTTGGCCGTGTGCGTGAAGTGTTAAGTGCGGAAGAAGGCCGATGGTGGTTAGATCAATATACGGCTCTTCCCGGCCGGGTTGAGACGGTTCTCAAGCAAGAAACAGACATTGTCCGTATCGCCCAGCAATATTATTCTAAAGATAATTTTCTGTACTTGGGCCGTGGAATTAACTATCCAATTGCGCTGGAAGGCGCGTTGAAATTAAAAGAAATTTCATATATTCATGCCGAAGGGTATGCGGCGGGGGAAATGAAGCATGGGCCGATTGCCCTGGTTGATCAGGATATGCCAGTTGTCGTATTGGCCCCTCGTGATCGACTCTACGAGAAGACGGTCAATAATTTGATGGAAGTTCGAGCCCGAAGTGCGCCGGTCATTGCGTTTGGATTCGAGGGTGACCAGGAACTAAGTCGAGTGTCAGAAGTGGTCGTGCCGATTCCGGAAGTCCATCCATTGTTGACTCCTATTTTGTTTGCTGTGGGCCTGCAGTTGTTGGCGTATCATGTTGCCGTGTTTCGCGGGCTGGATGTTGATCGCCCCCGAAATTTAGCGAAGAGCGTGACGGTTGAGTAGCATTACCCTTCCATGTTCGTACACGCCCGCGTTGCTGTTGAAGAAGTGTTTCTTTGAATGTTCAAGGCGAATTCAAATTTTCCTTATCTAATCCTAAACTATTCGAACGATTTTTTGTTTGTCTATAGCGAATCCAAATACATTCCATCTGAGGCATATCAACTAACCCCGCGCGATTGCATACTGCAAACATGCGGAAGTTATTTGAAACGGCTATAGGTTTACGTCACAGTTCTTTGACCCAACTGTTCTTGGACTTCAGCTTATATTACGCAATGTTCCATATTTGGGCATGTCTTTGATCGTGACCACGAAAGCTGGGAGCGTATGAGCAAACCACATCCATCGATTATTGTCACTGGCGGTGCCGGGTTCATTGGAGCAAATTTCGTCCGGTTGTTCCTTTCTCGATCAACTGCTGACTTGGTGATTATTGACAAGCTGACGTATGCCGGAAATATGTTGAATCTCCAAAGTCTCGTACCTCACGACCGCATCACGTTTGTTCAAGCCGATATTTCGGATCAAGAGGCGATGAGTCGAATGATTGAAAAACATCGACCACAGGCCATCGTAAACTTTGCGGCAGAATCTCATGTGGATCGTTCCATTGATAGTCCGATGCCGTTTCTTGAAACCAATACGGTTGGGACATGTGTCTTGTTAGAATCGGCGCGATGCTATTGGAAATTGTTGTCTGAACAAGAGAAACTTGACTTTCGTTTTCTTCAGGTGTCCACCGATGAAGTGTATGGAACGTTGGGCGCGGAAGGCCTCTTTTCTGAAGAGACGCCTTATGCCCCGAATTCTCCCTATGCGGCTTCCAAGGCCTCAGCTGATCATTTCGTTCGGGCGTATTTTCATACCTATGCACTTCCGACAATCATTACCAACTGTTCCAATAACTATGGGCCTTTTCAATTTCCTGAAAAGCTGATTCCGCTCATGCTGCTGAACGCCTTAGAAGCAAAACCGCTCCCTATCTATGGCGATGGTCAGCACGTTCGAGACTGGCTCTATGTTGAAGATCACTGTGAAGGCATTTTTCTGGTGTTGGCCAAGGGACAGCCGGGGACGAAATATAATCTCGGAGGTCAGAATGAACAGACCAATCTCGAGTTAGTGAATGCCCTCATTCACATATTAGAAGAATTGGCTCCAGCATCACAGAATCAGAGACTGCTGGATCAGTCAATCACGACCTATGAGGAGCTCAAGTCTTTTGTCACCGATCGGCCTGGCCATGATCGTCGCTATGCCATTGATGCGACGAAAGTGCGGACCGAACTGGGATGGAGCCCACAGTATGATCTTATGGATGGCTTACGTCGCACGGTGCAATGGTATCTGAATCATCAAGAGTGGTGCCAAGCTGTCCAAGCCAATTCGGACACACGTGTCCGGGTAGGATTGCAAGCAGTTGCACGTGAAGGATGAATGTCTCATAGGGAAATTGGCCGCATCATTCAGTCATGATCTTCAAGAGAGAGAAGGAGCATGCGTGAGATGAAAGGGATCATTTTGGCAGGAGGAGTCGGATCACGGCTGTATCCTTTGAGTTATGCCGTGAGCAAGCAATTGATGCCGGTATATGACAAGCCCATGATTTATTATCCCTTGTCCACATTGATGTTGGCCGGCATTCAAACGATCCTGATTATTACAACTCCGCACGAGCAAGATGGATTTGTCAGACTTCTTGGCGATGGCAGTCATTTGGGACTAGATATTCATTATGCTATTCAACCTCATCCCGGAGGGATTGCGCAGGCGTTCATCATCGGCCAAGACTTTATTGGCCGTGAGGCGGTGGCCTTGATTTTGGGAGATAACATTTTCTATGGACATGGACTGGCGGCCTATCTTCGTCAGGCTGTTGAACGGCCTTCAGGGGCGACGGTGTTTGCGTATCAAGTGCGTGATCCCCAACGCTACGGCGTGGTGAGCTTTGATGAACACGGGCAGGCCACGTGTCTGGAAGAAAAACCAGAGTTCCCAGAGTCGTCATATGCCGTAACGGGCCTTTATTTTTATGATAATCGTGTTGTGGAGATTGCCCATTCCTTAGAGGCGTCTCCTCGTGGAGAACTTGAAATTACCGACGTCAATAGCGAGTATTTAGTCTCTGAAGAGTTGCATGTCGTGCAATTGGGGCGGGGTATTGCCTGGCTGGATACGGGGACGCATGAATCGCTTCTGCAAGCCGCGCTCTATATTCAGGTTTTGCAGGAACGGCAAGGGCTCATGGTGTCGTGTCCAGAAGAAATTGCCTATAGCATGGGATATATTGGCGATCAGGAAATGACGCAGTTGGCAGAGACCATGAAAGGCAATG
>BQIY01000353.1 GCA_021604265.1 Nitrospirales bacterium | reverse complement strand
GGGCAGCCTTCTGTGACACTTGATGATATTCAACGCTTTCGTCAACTGGAAAGTAAGTGTCCTGGTCATCCTGAATATCGATGGACATCGGGTATTGAAACCACGACCGGGCCGTTGGGGCAGGGAGTGGCGACAAGCGTGGGTATGGCTATGGCCGAACGATGGATGGCCGGGTATTTTAACCGTCCAGGCTTTGAGATGATTGATTATGATACCTATGCCTTGTGTGGTGACGGGTGCATGATGGAGGGGGTTTCCAGCGAAGCCGCCTCATTAGCCGGTCATTTACAATTATCGAATCTCTGTTGGATCTACGATAACAACAAGATCACGATTGAAGGGCACACGGACTGGGCATTCAGCGAAGACGTCGCCACACGGTTTATTGCCTATGGATGGAATGTCACGCGAGTCGGGGATGCCAACGATCTGGACATGCTGGCGCGGGCGTTTGAGACGTTCAAAAAAGAAACCGGTCGGCCAACCTTGATCATTGTCGACAGTCATATTGCCTTTGGTGCGCCAAATAAACAAGACACGCATGCCGCCCATGGAGAGCCATTGGGCGAAGAGGAAATCCGATTGACCAAAAAGAATTACGGTTGGCCGGAAGATGAAACCTTCCTGGTCCCTTCAGATGTGCTTCAACATTTTCAAGAAGGCATCGGAAAACGGGGAAAAGGGTTTCGAGATGAATGGATGACACTGTTTGAAGAGTACAAAACACAATACCCGGAGCTGGCGACTCATCTCTACACCATGCAGCATCGGGCCTTACCGAACGGATGGGATGCTGATGTTCCAAGCTTTCCTGCCGATGCCAAAGGTATGGCCGGCCGCGAAGTTTCGGGTAAAGTCCTCAACGTATTTGCGAAAAATGTTCCCTGGCTGCTCGGAGGCTCTGCAGATTTATCTCCTTCCACAAAAACGCGGCTGACGTTTGATGGGGCAGGTGAATGTACGGCCACAAACCGGTCTGGGCGGAATATTCATTTTGGTGTTCGCGAGCATGCGATGGGCGCTATTCTGAATGGTCTCTCGCTTTCGAAGGTCCGGCCATATGGTTCAGGATTCTTCATTTTTAGCGATTATGCCCGTCCGACAATCAGATTGAGTGCTCTGATGGAAATACCCGTCGTGCATATTTTCACGCATGATTCCATCGGTGTTGGCGAAGATGGTCCGACGCATCAGCCAATTGAACAATTGCCGTCCTTGCGCGCTATCCCCGGGTTGATCACCCTGCGCCCGGCCGATGCCAATGAAGTCGTCGAGGCATGGAAGGTGATTATGCAATTACGGCATGAACCTGCCGCGCTGATTTTGACACGTCAGGCGTTGCCCACGCTTGACCGCACGCAGTACGCGTCGGCTTCCGGCGTGGCGAAGGGAGCCTATGTTCTCGCTGATGCTTCTAATGGGCAGCCAGATGTTTTGTTGCTGGCGACGGGAAGTGAAGTATCACTCTGTGTGGAAGCCCATGAGCAACTCATCCGTGAAGGGATTAAGAGCCGAGTCGTGAGCATGCCGTCTTGGGAGTTATTTGAACAACAATCTGCGGACTACCGCGAGTCCGTTATTCCTCCGCTCGTCACGGCTCGAGTGTCAGTGGAGTTGGCATCGACATTTGGTTGGGCGCAGTATGTCGGGACAACCGGACATAGTATCGGCATGAACACCTTCGGGGCTTCGGCTCCACTCAAAGAATTAGCCAAAAAGTTTGGATTCTCTTCCGAGCATGTGGTTGCTGCGGCAAAAGATCAGCTTGAACATGCGAAAACACGTGAACAAGCGCAGATGTCGTAACGGAACTGGTCGGATGTTGAAAAAGGTTTGCTTCATGGATCAGGAATAATAATGAACAGTGTAAAATGCAAAATGTAAATTGGAAGATGACGTAATCTCGTTGCCTATGGCATTTTAACTTCTTTATTTTGCCTTTTGATATTTTACTTACGCAAGGAGGCTAACTCATGAATCCCCTCGTCAAACTTCGAGAATGTGGACAGAGTCCCTGGTATGACTATATTCGCCGTGGCTTGATCACCTCCGGTGACCTGCAAACGCTCATTGATCAAGACGGACTCATGGGAATGACCTCGAATCCTGCGATTTTTGAGAAGGCCATTGCCGGCAGCACGGATTATGATGCGGAGTTACAGCAGGCAATTTCGGAACGTATTGGCATAAAAGAGATTTATGAACGAGTGGCGATCAAAGATATTCAGGATGCCGCAGACGTCATGCAGGGCGTTTATGAACGGTCAAATGGACGTGATGGCTATGTCAGTCTCGAGGTCTCGCCGGATTTAGCCTTTGATACTGAGGGCACTATTGAGGAAGCCGTTCGACTGCACAAAGCCGTCGGCCGGAAGAACGTCATGATTAAAGTGCCGGGAACTGCGGAGGGCTTACCGGCCATTGAGGAGCTGCTGTCACGAGGCATCAATATCAATGTCACCCTCTTGTTTAGCGTGAAGATGTATGAAGAGGTTGCATGGCGCTATATCCGTGGACTTGAACGTTTGGCGGCGAATGGAGGGGATGTGACTCAGATTGCGTCGGTGGCCAGCTTTTTTGTGAGCCGGATTGACGGCTTAATCGACAAGCAGCTTGAAGCCAAAATCAAAACGGAATCACAGGCGAGTCAGAAAGCTGTGTTGGAGGGACTTCTCGGGAAAGTGGCTATTGCCAATGCCAAACTGGCTTATGAAACATTCGAGGAGATCTTTGCGAGCAAAGAATTTCACGCATTGAAATCAAAAGGTGCACAGGTGCAGCGGGTCTTGTGGGCCAGCACGGGGACAAAAAATCCCAAGTATCCCGATACGCTGTATGTCGATCAACTGATTGGGCAGGACACGGTGAATACGATGCCTGAAGCCACATTTGCGGCCTTTCGAGATCATGGCACCGTGAAGCCGACCATCCAAGAAGGATTGGACGAGGCCAAGGCCACCATGCAGCAATTGGCTGATGTCGGGATTTCCATTGACGAGGTAACGGATACGCTCTTGCACGATGGGGCCAAATTATTTGTCGATGCCTTTGATCAATTAATGGGAGTGATTAGCCGTAAACGCGTCGAGGTGCTTGGCGATCAATTGGATCGAGTCACCTATGCCCTCGGGAAATGGCAGAGCCAAGTCGATGACACGCTCAAGGACGTTCAAACGAACGGTCTCATTCGCCGTATTTGGGCCAAAGATCCGACCGTGTGGCATCAAAATCCTGAACATCAAAAAATTATTCGGCAAGCGTTGGGATGGTTGACTATTTCACACGAACAATTGCCACATATAGCCAAACTTCAAGAGGTCGCGAAAGACATCAAGGAGGCGGGATTTAAACATATCCTTCTCTTGGGGATGGGAGGAAGTAGTTTATGTCCGGAAGTCTTACGTATGACCTATGGCGTGATCGATGGGTATCCCGAGTTGCATGTGCTGGACAGTACTGTGCCTTCCCAAGTCCGAGCGTTTGAGCAACAGGTGGACTTGTCCAAGACGGTCTGTATTGTAGCCAGTAAATCCGGTTCGACGACGGAACCATTGGTATTCCAAAAATATTTCTTTGATCGTATGAAACAGGTCGTGGGTGAAAAGGCCGGCAAACATTTTATTGCCATCACCGATCCTGATTCGTTGCTTGAAGGTGTGGCGAAGCAATTGAACTTTCGACATATCCTCCCGGGCGTTCCGGAAATCGGCGGACGGTATTCGGCCCTTTC
>BQIY01000352.1 GCA_021604265.1 Nitrospirales bacterium | reverse complement strand
GTCGCACTGAGGAGGGATACCAGGAAACCGAGTTGTTACCCGTGGTATTTGTGCCCATGACGGGCGAAGCCTTAACGAATCCTCCCCCAACCAAGCCTTGACGAACTTTTCACCCGTTGACCACCTTCTTTATGCATAGATGACGAATCCGCCAGCCGGAAGGGTGAGCACGACGGCTTTGCCATTTCTCGACTCAAGGGTCGTCTCCTGACCGATCTGTCCCGCATTGGTTGAATAGAGACACGTGAGCGTGTGGCCGGCCTGATGCAGCCCATCATCAACCGTCACCCAGGCGCTCCGGGGGGCAGCGTAGTCGGTATTCATTGCCAGGAGAATTTCCTGGTCATTGAAAATTCTGGACCAGGGGACCACTGAACGAATCTGCCCACCAAGCATACGCGGCAGCCCGAAGTCGATGCCATTTCCGGAAATTTCTCTCAGGTATTGTCGACCTCGTCGTAACGCAAGCTTGTCACGACGAAGGCGTAAGATGATAGCAAGTTGCCGGTACGCGGGACTCTCTTCATTGAAGAAATGCCGTTGATGGCTGTGAAAGGCCCCGAATTCTCCTCCAAACATGCATTCGCGAATGAATTGATCATTCTGCCCGTGCCCGTCAAAATACTGTTCGCTTCCATAGTACATGCAGGGAATGCCCATCGTGAGCGCGTTCAGCGCGAGCACATTGACGAGTCCGTCCGGCCCCTCAGGATCAGCACAAAACCTGGCTTTATTCCCCCCTTTTCGTACTTGATCATGATCGTCAAACAGGGTTACCACCCGGTTGCGAAACCAGACGTGGGATTCTTTCTGAATCAGGATGGAATTCCGGAATAACTGAAAATACTCCTCCGGATTGCGATAGCCCTTCACGAGGTATTCCATTTTGTCCGGGATGTCGTCGACGCCAAGTGCGGCATCCAGACCCGTGGTTTCCAGCGTTTGAAACGCGCGGGTTCTGCCTCCGGTAATTTCTCCAATGAGATAAAAGTTTTCTTTGCCGATGGATTGGGTGAATTCATGGATCACCGACGCAAAATACCGGCTGGCTCCCAGGTCCATATGTTTGACGGTATCCACCCGATATCCATCGACGTCCGCAAAGGCAATCCAGAATTTGTACACCTCGGCCAGAGCCTTAAGAGCATCCGAGGGCTGATACTGATCGACGTCGCCGGAACCGAGTTGAATATTTTTCAGGTCAAGGAAATCCCCTTCAAGAAATTCAGGTGAAAAATCCCAATTGGTGATATGGCCTTTTCGGGTAAAGGCCTGAGGGTCTTGGAATTCCTGTGGCCAGATGGCACCATGCGGCCAGGCGGCAGGATCGCTTGTGATATCGAATTGTTGAAAGGGGAGAGTCGGTTCTCCGAATTGATCATGAAACCCTTGCACGTCATAGAGTTGGCCATCCCAGCGGGGATCATTGAAGGTCCGGCCGTTCTGTTCGGTTCGATAGCGGTTGGGATTGTATCGAAACACATCACCTGTGTGGTTGAGGATAATATCCAGAATGACGTAGATCCCGTGAGCGTGAGCGGTCCGGACAAGTGTTCTCAGATCTTCCCGTTGCCCAAAATGCGGATCCACATCTAAAAAGTTTTGAATGCCATATCCATGGTATGTGTCCTTAAATTTCACCTGTTTGAAAATGGGACTGATCCAAATAGCGGTCACGCCGAGACGTTCAAGGTATCCCAGCTTGCTCGTCAATCCGGATAAATTCCCTCCGCAAAATTTCTGTCCCGCTGCCTTCCAATGAGATGCATCCGCATTGCCCGCATCGGTTGACTGAAAGAGGGGAGTCGAGCCACGCCGGACGATGGTCCCGGCATTGCTTCTGTAGCCCTTTTCCTGTCCGTCCGAAAAACGGTCCAGCATTAAAAAGTATAAGACCTGATCCTCCCATGCGGCCGGAGAAGGAAAAAACTTCCGGTCACTGAGGGAAGGCAGGTTCACCTCTTGAAGATTCTTTTCTGTCATGACGGACTCCCTTGATTGTGAAGGTGCGGACCTCAACGTATGTCTGAAATATGGGTGGCATTCGCATGCGGTCAGTCAGATAGCCGACCTGCCGAATATTGGCCATCTCACCACGCCGGAAAATCTGGACTAAGGGATTGTTTCCCGGCATTGGGTTCATGACGCACCATCAGGCAATGACCCAAACCGCAAAGCCCTGCCCTTTTTTTGCCAGCTCTTCGCCCACATGGTGATGAAATATTTCCTTAAAGCTGGAGTACGATTCCCTTCCCACCACGATGGTTCCGCAATTCTGTTTGTGAGCTGTCCCGATCAATTCACCAACAATATCCGGGCGGTGGATAGATGAAGAAAATAATGCTGTGATCCTGGAAGGGAAAACGCCTGCCTGGTGCAAAATCGTTTTAGCATTTTCCATAATAGGTTCTGCCGCCAGTTTTGTGTTCTCGATCCAGTCTGCCTGCTCTTTTTTTAATGTCTCATCCAGCGTTTGCTCTATTCCCGGATCTTCGGCTCCCCCGAATTCCAAGAGTTCCGGGGGAATGGAGGGAAGAACGTGAAACAGGACAATGTGAAAATTCTCCCGCGCTCCGACCATCTCAGCCACGTAGGATACACTCCGGATGGAAGAATCCGAACCGTCGACACCGACGAGTAATGTCTTATCCCTTGCCATCGATAACTCCCTCATTAAACGTGTATTTCGAAATGACTCCAATTAGGCCATCCTGCTTTTTCATTGTTTGAAATCTGATGTGGCAATGTCTTTCAGGTATGGCTCCTTAAAGAAACGGTTTCATGATTGCCTGGATCAGCCTAACAGGTGAAGGGCCTCCACATTGATTAAAAACCTAGGAAATTTTAACTCGGATGTCTACATGAGTACCAGAGTGCTGGCAGATGATTCGCCCATACTGAGGAGGAAAAGCCCAAAGGTCTCATCATGGTTGATCATGCTGAACTCTAGATGCAGGTATTAAAAGCCATTCGTTGATGGTCAGACTCTTCCAGAGCTCGGCCTGCCGTTTTTACAGTCTTTCTGGGTCCTCTTAATGGATTTAATCCGTGTGCGATGTGGGTGTTGTTATTTTGTGTGGCGTTGTTGGCGAACCTCCGGAACCGACGGAAGATGTTTCTCCTGCCGGGACGTTCGTCCTGGTCAGCGGGTTGGTGATGCTGGGCTTGGGGAGCCTTCTGCTGTTCTTTGCAAATCTATAATCCTGACGTTCGTCCGTCTAAGGTTGAGTGGTGCAATACTCTTGTGATTACTCAGTAAGAGTTTTACAGTGAGGGTTTAACCAATAGGTAAAGAGTATTTTCCCAACGAATGGATACATGACATTGGAAATCCAAGAGGGTCTTAGAACGTTCTTTGGAATGTTGTGGAGGGTATGAGTTGGATGAATACGAACGCGATCTCTTGTATGCGAAGCAGGTAGAGCAACTCTATGGGCTCGCGCCGGTTGGGATCATCGCCTCCCTGGTCAATGGATCTATTCTGACTTTTATTCAATGGAATGTGATTGCCCATGGCATATTGTTTACGTGGTTTTCCTGCCTGATCGTGCTCAATGGGGCCTGGAGCCTCCTATGGTATCAATTCAGGCACGTGTCTCGAAATCCTCAGGATTCCCAGCGCTGGGGGCGTAGATTTCTTGGCGGGACCTTTGCTTCTGGTCTGCTCTGGGGGACTACTGGTGCCATCCTCTTTCCTGAAAATTCCATTCCGCATCAGATATTTTTGGCC
>BQIY01000351.1 GCA_021604265.1 Nitrospirales bacterium | reverse complement strand
ATGAGTGCGGATCGTACAGCAAAGCCTTTGAATCCATCGCCTTTGCCGTTCTTGCCTACCAAAGTTTTCATGGCGTCTGCGCCAATGTTCCAGCCGTCACTGGAGCACGGCATCCAGTGGTGTTGGGGATCATTACTCCTGGCCATCTGGGAATCAAGGCGTGACACCCAAAATAGAAACATCCCTTTCCAGTACGATGGCGGAAGGCACCTCTCTTCTCGCGCAGTTACCTGACGCCTCCTTTCCAGTCATTCTCATGACCGTCCTTGTCCTCATCGCTCTGGCACTTTGGTTAATTTGGGGACGTCAGCCTCCACACTCGCACACAAGTGCAAATTCCTTAGATCAATCATTTGACCAAATCGACGCTTCAACACGGCCGCTATTTCTCAACACCGAAGCCTCCATCTTTAATTTGGTCCGCTTAGCCGTACAAGACAGCTATCTGGTTCTCGCGAAACTTCCGCTTTCGTCAGTGCTCGCCATTGAGAAGGATAACCGTGAGAAGCGAAGAACCATTCTGAAAACCATTCAGCATATCAAGCTAGATCTGGCGTTGATTCACCCAGGGACTCTTCGACTTGAAAAAGTCATTCGAATTACATCGACCAAATCGCCTGCGACTTCGTCTCAGAGTAAGGCACAACTAGCGGCCGCCATCTTGCAGTCAGCGGGTATTGACACGGTCACGCTCGACCCCAATACCTCATACACAGTCCCTCAAGTATTGACGCTTTTGGGATTAGGAGACGAGGACTGAAAAAACGTATCACGTCAAAGAAAAAACGTGAAGCGTCTTTTGTGAAGCGTGAAACGTAAAATAGGAAACGAAATACGAACGACGAGATACGCCTCATGAACGATAACTCACGCTTGCCCGCCGGAGCGCTACAGTGCGCCAGCACGAGCCACGATACTACGGACGGATTATGGGAAGCATCGTGCGAAATGTTTCTTCGCCTATGTCAGCAATGAGCCCGGATTGAATACGTGGATCGTTTATAGGGATAAAGCGGGCAACTTTCATAAATGACCGATTGGCCAAGACTGCAGCCGCTTGAGACTTTCGGTCACGTGTGAGTTCCATCGTATATCCCGCCCCTGTTTTCCATTCCCACAACGATGCACTCAAACACAGACACAGGTGATGATCGCAAATATCCGCATAGTGATTGATCAAATTTTCCTTGTAACGTCGAATGTTGGGGCCTTCCAGAATGAAGGCAAAGACGACATGGTGTCCCCACCAAAAGAGCGTGCGAAAAGCAAACTTTTCTTCTCGCGTATAATGTCGGGGAAAGTCGAGGTATTGATACGGAAAATCTTCTAAATGTTCACCTTTCACAAACTGAACGGCTTCGGAATTAAAATGCTGAGGGACGATCAGATCCGTTTCAACGAATGCTGACTGGATACGCGTATGAAGGGCTTCCAATGACTGACGAACGGTAATCGCAATGCGTGCTTTTGTGCGAAAGAATGTGGTATCCGCAAAACACTCAACTTCTTCCGGGGAAAATGAAAACGATTGGGTCATAGGAGAGGACCTACGGTCATGAAAATTGCCACGTTTAATGTGAATTCGATTCGCCGACGCCTGCCTATTGTCATTGACTGGCTTATCAAGAAAAAGCCGGACGTATTGTGCTTGCAAGAAACAAAGGTTCAGGATGCCGACTTTCCTCTCGATGCCTTTGCTGAGACAGGTTACCACATCGCGTTTCGAGGTATGAAGTCGTATAACGGCGTGGCTATCTTGTGTCGAACAGTGCCGGAACATGTCTCTTCCGGCTTTGGTGATAACGAAGAGCATCCGGATGATCCCATGCGTTTCATGCGAGTCATCATTCAGGGAATTCCCATCCTCAACACCTATGTCCCTCAAGGCTTCTCGATCGATTCACCCAAATATCAATACAAGCTCAGTTGGTATAGAAGGCTCAAGCATTATTTCCAGCAACATCTCTCACCCAAAAAACCAGCCATCTGGTGCGGCGATATGAATGTTGCCCCAGAACCGGTCGATGTGCACAGTCCGGAAAAACATCTCAAACATGTCTGTTTTCATGCAGATGTCCGAAAAGCCTACGAACACACGACCTCCTGGGGTTTCATTGATGTGTTTCGTGCGCACTACCCGAAACGGCAGCAATTCACGTTTTGGGATTACCGGCAACCTAGCGCATTAGAGAATAATCGCGGCTGGAGAATTGATCATATTTTAGCCACACCGATTTTAGCTCAAGCCTGCACAAACGTTTCGGTTGACCTTGGGCCGCGTCAAGCAGAAAACCCCTCTGATCATACGGTGTTGTGGGCTGAATTTTCTCGGTAATCGGCTAGATAATATTGTGTACTGGCAGCTATTCAATACTTATAGGCAAGGCCGCCCGTTTCAAGGCAGCCTTGCGAAAGAATCAATGTACGCAGCACTCAATCTGGAGAAGGGTATGGACTAAGGCTCAGCACATTTATTTTTTTCTCGACGTTTTCTTTCGATTCTCAACAGGGACATTTTCAGGCGGAATAAAGACACCACACGCGACCACAGTCGTCCAAAGATTGGGTTTTCCGATGGCCGACTGCGTGATGTTTTGGGTTTTGACAATTCTTCCACCCATTTTGAAGACTTGCTCTCGCTCTTTCCATGCCACATCCGGGTCAAAGTCGATTCCAAGTGTGGTTGCCAGCATCTGTGCAGCCAGGTCTTCGGTGTACTCCCCGGCCTCTTCATCCGTTTCACCATAGGCATGGTGTTCGGACAAATACCCGTAATGCGATTCGCGTCCTGTCGGAATCGCTAACCCGATGGAAGCCGAAATAAGCCGGTTACGCTCGTTCGTCTCTGATCGTGCCATCACACAAAACGTAATTTCCCCTGGATTAAGGAGTTTCTCTCCTCGTTTCCGTGGAACAATTTTACAATCCGGCGGGAAGATCGAAGACACGCTAACCAGGTTACAGGCTGCAATTCCTGCACTTCGAAGTGCCTCTTCAAAGGAGGTCAACTTTTCTCGATGGACACCGACCCCTCGAGTCAAAAACATATGTCTTGGGACCATAACTCCTCCTCTTTTTCTTTTTAAACCCTAGACTATTGTTCCATGCACCGACGTATCCTTCTGCACACACCCGCACCCGATGAAATATATTATGAATCCGTTGTCGTATGATAAAAAGGTGAGTGATGAAGGATAGTTCGACAAACGCCCAACGCAAGGGTTTCTTATTTACCAAGAGTCAAGGGCAAGGTGCAAGAAAGAACTCGATAATTGCATGTTACATTTTAATGACAAAAAAAACCATTCAGTCTTCTTCCCTATAGTCATGACGTAGGAACATTCAAGACCAATAACTTGGGTTCCGTCAATTCCTCTATGGCGTACTTGACGCCTTCCCGACCAAGACCTGAATCTTTCACACCGCCATACGGCATATGATCAGCACGAAACGTCGGAATTTCATTAGCAAGAACCGTCCCAACCTCAAGCTGCTGAAAGGCCTGAAACACCTTCTGTGTATTCTGCGTAAAGACTCCAGCTTGCAATCCGTACATTGAATCGTTGAGTTGCTGCAAGGCACCCTCAAACTGTCGATAGGGGCTCAACATCACCACCGGACCAAATACCTCCTGGCAGGAAACCGTCATGTGCGGCTCCACATCTGTCAGCACGGTCGGTGAGACCATTGAGCCTTGACGCGTCCCTCCCATACGAACCCTTGCCCCTTGAG